>WLIL01000043.1 GCA_009702245.1 Actinomycetota bacterium | reverse complement strand
TCGACCACACCGTTCACCACAGAGAGAGCAACGTCTGCTTCTAGGAGGGCTTCGCGTATCTCAGTGCAGGTCTGTTCAATATCTTTGTCGCTCAGGCGCCCCTTACCCCGAAGGGTGGCAAAGGTCTGCGAGAGGCGATCAGAGAGTGAGTCAAACACGGGTGAAGGCTACTACCGATCGTTGAATGCAGGCTAAAACCTCGTGATTTTGAACTTCTCAAAGGAGTTCGAAACGCGTGCTCCTAGGAAAGGATGCCCTCAACAAATAGTTCAGCATCAAAGGGAGCGAGGTCATCGATACCTTCACCAAGGCCCACAAATTTCACTGGAATTCCGAGTTCCTGCTGAATCGCGATGATGATTCCACCTCGGGCGCTGCCATCTAATTTGGTGAGAATTACGCCGGTGAGAGCCACTGCATCGCCAAAGACTTTTGCCTGAGTGAGTCCGTTCTGTCCGGTGGTGGCGTCAAGCACTAAGAGAATCTCATCTACTGCCGCGCCTTTTTCAACTACCCGACGTACTTTCCCCAGTTCGTTCATGAGGTCGACTTTGGTATGCAGGCGCCCGGCGGTATCGACTAGGACGAGGTCTGCGCCACTTTCCTTGGCACTCTTCACCGCGTCAAAAGCAATCGCTGCCGGATCGCCCCCAGGCTCACCGGAAATAAGTTGCGCACCTGCTCGCTTTGCCCACGTTTCCACTTGCTCGGTGGCGGCGGCCCGGAAAGTATCTGCCGCAGCGATTACCACCTGCGCTCCTTCTTCGACTGCCAGGTGTGCAAGTTTTCCCACACTCGTCGTTTTGCCCGCACCGTTGACGCCGACGATAAGCAGCACTCGAGGAGTTCCGTCCGCACTTTTGCGTAATTCGATGTCACGGGTTTGCTCGCACGCAAGTGCTGCTAGCAATGTAGCCCTCAGCGCCTCGACCGGCTCATCCTTGCGAGACATACGCTCGCGCATGTCCGCCAAGATCGACCGAGTCGCGTTAGTGCCCACATCAGCGCCAAGCAAGGTGGCTTCTAACTCATCCCACTCTGCTTGATCCAATTTTCCCGAGGTGAAGATTGCGCGCAGGCGACGACCGAACTTCTGTGAAGGCTCTAACTTTTCGCGACGGCGAAAGAGTCGACCAGAACCGTTAAACACTTTCCGGTTCAACCTCGCGCAGGCGTTGAGAAATAACTTCGGTAACACCATCGCCGCGCATAGTCACGCCATAAAGTGCATCTGCAATTTCCATGGTGCGCTTCTGGTGCGTAATGATGATGAGCTGTGAGGAGCTACGGAGTTCATCGAGAATTCCAATGAGGCGACCAAGGTTCGTGTCATCAAGTGCAGCTTCAACTTCGTCAAGGACATAGAACGGACTAGGGCGCGCCTTAAAGATGGCAACCAGGAGAGCCACTGCAGTGAGCGAGCGCTCTCCGCCAGAGAGCAGCGAGAGGCGCTTGATCTTTTTGCCGGGAGGACGTGCCTCGACTTCGATACCCGTGGTGAGCATGTCATCTGGGTTAGTAAGCACAAGACGACCTTCACCACCAGGGAAGAGACGAGCAAAAACTCCTTCGAATTCGCGCGCCGTATCGATGAAGGCTTCGCGGAAGACAATCTCTACCCGCTCATCTACTTCGCGGATGATTTCTAGGAGATCGCGACGAGTGTTCTTCAGATCCTCAAGTTGCTCGCCAAGGAATTGCGCACGTTCTTCGAGGGCGGAGAACTCTTCCAAAGCCAAAGGATTCACGCGACCAAGAAGGGCAAGTGATTTTTCTGTCGCACGTAAGCGCTTCTCTTGCTCTTCACGCACGAAGGAAACAACGGGGCCGGGAACAAAGTCTCCGGCCTCATTCTCTACGAATGTGGGTACTTCTTTATCCGGACCGTACTCATTGAGCAGAGTTTCGGCATCGACTCCGAGTTCTTCAAGGACCTTGCCCTCAAGTGCTTCGATACGCAACCGATACTCAGCACGCGCCACTTCATCGCGATGGACGCTAGAAGTGAGTTGCTCCAGTTCGGAGGCAAGTTCGCGGGCCCGCAAACGGATCGCGAGCAATTCGCCTTCACGTTCGGTACGCGATGCTTCAGCCTGTCCACGTTCGTTTGCTGCTTGCGCGATTGAAATCTCGAGTGCCGACAGGGCTTCTTGAGCAAGCACGGTCACGGCGCGCGCAGTGACTGCACCAATTGCTCGGGCTTCGCGACGCTTTACCGCAGTTGCCCGCGCTTCACGTTCAGCTGCCGCATTGCGTTCCAATTGCTCTGCGCGTTGTCCGGCTGAGTGCGCACGTTCTTCACCTGTGCGAAGCGCTAAACGTGCATCCATCTCGCGCTGACGGGCAACTGCAACTGCAGAGCGAAAGGTTTCCAACACGGCAACATCTGGTTCGTGGTCCGTCGGCTCTGACTCAGCGTGCGAAAGTCGCTCTGCTAACTCTGCAAGGCCAACGAGGTCGCGCTCGCGCGCGCTCAGCGCTTCATTAATTGCTTGCTCAATTCGAGTAGCTTCAGCATTGGCACTACGAACTGCTTGGCCAGCCAGACTCATCTGTTCAGCAAGTGCTGCCATTCGAGCATCTGATTCGTGGAGTCGTGCCATAGCGGCATCTGAAACTTCTTGGGCACGTACTAGTGACTCTTTTGCGGTCGCCAGTTCGAAACGAATCCGGTCTGCGCGATGAATAGCTTCTTCAAGTAATGTGGTGGTGTCATCAATTGCAGCCTTGACTTCAATAAGGCTTGCTCGTTTGCTGGAACCTCCGCGAGCAATGACTGGACCAATCACATCACCGGTGCGAGTAACTGCGATAAGGCGACCATCTGTGCGACGCACAGCCGAGATGAGATCAAGGCTTTCTACTAATACGGTGCGCTCGAGCAGCGCTTCCAAAGTTGCAGAAATATCTGCCGATGATCGGATGACGTCGACGGCATACACCGCACCTTGAGGCAGCGAAGGCCAGGAGGAACGAGGTGAAGATGCCCGACCACCACCCACAATGAATGACGCGTTCCCAGCGTCGGCATCCTTCAGGTGACTAATGGCGTTGCTAGCGGCATCACTATCGCTGACCGCGATGGAGTCGGCCGCATTTCCAAGCGCAGCAGAAACGGCAGCTTGCCAGCCGGGTTCGACGACGACGAGATTTGCAATGGAACCGAGCACTCCGCGAAGTTGAGCACCGAGGAGCACGGCGCTGCCATCCTTCTGAGTGGCGCTCATGCGAAGCGCCTCTAGGCGAGCCTCGTGAGTGGAGCGATCGCGATCTGCGCGGCGCTCTTCTTCTTTGAGGTTTTCTACCTTGGCTTGGGCTTCAACCAAACGAGATTGCGCTGAATCGTATTCAGCATCAAGGCTCTCTTCGCCTTGATCATTACCAGCAACTTGAGATTCGAGAACAGAGAACTCTTGCTGTGAATTCCGGGCCCGGGCAAGCGCCTCATCTTTCGTTGCCGTAAGTCGCGCGACTTCTTCTTCACTTGCTGCCGAACGCGTCTTGAGCGCACCTACTTCACCACGAAGCCTGGCAAGCCCTTCACGGCGATCGGCTGCAGCACGAACGGCCGCCGACACTGTTGTTTCTTCGCGTCGCAATTCGTCTTCACTTGTGAGGCGCGAAGTTTCTGCCTGAGCAAGATCATCACGATGAGCCTGTGTAGTCGAAAGCAATTCGGCTTCCTCTGCGCGCAAGTTCGCCGCCTCAGCTTCCATAGCTTCGGGATCGCGTCCTGCCGCGCGAGCTTCATCGGCTTCCTCTGAAAGAAATCGTGAACGTTCGGCAGCCAGATCAGCAGTTCCGCGGAAGCGTTCTTTGAGGCTCGTGAGTTTGTAGTAAGTCTCCTGCACGCGAGCGAGCAACGGGGCGTCAGCTGCGGCGGCGGTGTCAAGCTCTGTTTCACGCTCATGCGTTTGTGCGAGCGCACCTTCAACGTCTGCTCTGCGTTGGCGAAGCGCCGTCTCGTCGGCTACTTCCGCTTGCAGTGTAGATCGCATCTGTATGAGGTCATCTGCAAAGAGGCGCAATCTCGCGTCGCGCAGGTCGGCTTGAATAGTGGCTGCTTTCCGTGCCACCTCTGCTTGTTTACCCAATGGCTTGAGCTGGCGTCGAAGTTCCGCTACCAAGTCTTGAATGCGCGTGAGGTTTGCCTGCATTGCTTCGAGTTTGCGAAGAGCTTTCTCTTTGCGTTTGCGGTGTTTGAGAACACCGGCCGCCTCTTCAATAAATCCTCGGCGGTCTTCAGGTGTTGCTGAAAGTACTGAGTCGAGTTGCCCCTGGCCGACGATGACGTGCATTTCACGACCAATGCCCGAGTCGCTCAGCAACTCTTGAATATCAAGCAAACGTGAACTCTCGCCGTTGATGGCATATTCACTTGCACCGTTACGGAAAAGAGTGCGCGTGATCGTTACTTCAGAAAACTCGATAGGGAGAGCGCCATCGCTGTTATCAATTGTCAGCGAAACTTCAGCGCGACCAAGCGGTGCCCGACCAGAGGTGCCCGCGAAGATAACGTCTTCCATCTTTCCGCCGCGCAAACTTTTGGCACCCTGCTCGCCCATGACCCAAGTGAGCGCATCGACCACATTTGATTTACCTGAACCGTTAGGCCCCACCACTGCGGTAATCCCCGGCTCAAAGCGAAGCGAGGTGGACGAAGCGAAGGATTTGAACCCCTTGAGGGTCAAACTCTTCAGATACACAGTGGCCCCCGGCGGTCATGCGGCAGGAACGGCCCTGCCTTGGCTCCTCAGAACCCTATCGTGAGCGCGGGGCGCGCTGACACCGTGGGCAGAAGTGGCTCCCGCGGTTCATAAATTCCTCCCGCTTGAGTACGGCTGCACACCGAGGACAGGGTTCTCCTTGGCGCTGGTAAACCGATAGGGCCCGGTCAAAGTAGCCACTCTCCCCGTTCACGTTTACATAAAGAGCGTCAAACGATGTGCCACCTGCGGCGAGTGCGGCAGCCATCACCGCCTGGGCTTGCTCTAGCACCAGGCGCGCCTCGGCCCGGGTGAGTGAGCTCGCTAGCCGCCTGGGGTGGATCTTGGCGAGGAAAAGCGCCTCGTCAGCATAAATATTGCCCACTCCACTCACCACTCGCTGATCGAGAAGAATTCGCTTTACCTCAGAACTCTTCGATCGAAGTTGCCTAATCGCCAGCTCCAGATCAAAGGCGGGGTCAAAGGGGTCTAGGCCAATATGTGAGATAGAAACGGGGACGCGTTCGCTTTCACCGCCCGCCCACTCATCGATATGAAATCCACCAAAGGTGCGTTGATCTAAAAAGAGCAGCTGCCCCTCGTCGAGGGTGAAGTTGACCCGCATGTGCCGATGTTGCAACTCCTCCTCTTCGACTCGAAATTGCCCACTCATTCCCAGATGCGCGATCAGTGGAAAATCTGTGAGAGAAAACCAGAGGTACTTACCTCGTCGATGCACGCCTTCGATAATTTGGCCCTTTAAGTGATCTTCGAAATCGCGCGGCCCCGCCAGGTGACGCCTCACCGCACGTGGGTGGCGCACTTCAACATCAATAATCGTTCTACCTAGCGTCCAATCAAGAAGACCTTGGCGAACCGTCTCTACCTCTGGTAACTCCGGCATGGAGGAAAGTTACTTCTGCTCCTCGAGCGCCGCGAATGCTGCAGCGGCCGCGCGTTGTTCAGCTTCCTTCTTGCTCTTTCCTTCTCCCGTACCCAATGCGCTTTTACCCACGGTGCAGGTTGCCACAAAGTCTTTGAGATGATCCGGCCCTGATTCTTCTACTGAATATTCCGGCAGCCCACGCCCTAATTGGGCAGCCAACTCTTGCAGTGAAGTCTTCCAATCAAGACCGGCACCAAGATTCTCCGCAGCTTCGATAGTAGGGGCCATGATTCGGCGAACAAAGACAACGGTCTTATCGAACCCTTGATCTACGTAGATAGCGCCAATGAGAGCTTCGAATGAATCTGCGAGCATGGAATTCTTTTCACGACCACCAGTGACTTCTTCACCTTTACCGATCATCAACGCTTCGCCAAGTTCGAGAAAGCGACCGACCTCTGCAAGGGCCCGCATATTCACGGTAGCGGCGCGCAATTTAGCCAAGCGGCCTTCTGGAAAATCTGGGAAGCGGTTGAAGAGCTCCTCTGTGACGATGATGCCGAGAACGCTGTCACCAAGAAATTCCAAGCGCTCGTTCGTAGGTATGCCACCATTTTCGTAGGCGAAAGAACGATGCGTAAGAGCTAATTCAAGAATTGCTGGAGAGAGTGGTAAACCGATGTGTGCGAGGAGTTTCTCGCGGGGCGAGAGTGCCAAGCGACTTAGACGTCGAGTACTTGGCGACCGTTGTAGGTACCGCAGGTGCCACAGGCAACGTGCGGACGCTTCTTTTCACGGCAACGTTCGCAGAGCACAAGAGTAGTTGCGGTGGTCTTCCACTGACTGCGGCGTGAGCGCGTATTAGAGCGCGACATCTTTCGCTTGGGAACCGGCACGACATACTCCTTCAGGCGGACGTTCTGGGTTCTACTAACCCGAAGAGGAAGTATCCCCCATCTCGGCGCTTCCCCCCAAATCGAGGCGGTTCTTGAGGTCAGCCCAACGGGGATCAATCATCTCGTGAGCGTGATCTGCCGGTAATTCTCGCCAGGGAAGACCACACTCCACGCAGAGTCCGGGGCACTCGGGGTCACAGAGCGGGGCAAAGGGCAACGCCAAGACCACAGCGTCGAGGAAGGGAGGTTCCAAATCGAGCATCTCCCCGTCGAGGCGATAGAGCGCCTCATCGGCCTCCATCTCCTCGTCTTCCTCACGATGCTTGGCGGCTTTCTTCGCCTTCTTGCCACCCGAAGCGCGCTCGTCATCGTCGTATAAGTAGAGCTCTTGGATGTAGAGGTCGAGATCTTCAGAGACCGGATCCAAACAGCGAGCGCACTCCCCTACTGCTGTTGCTTCAACCGTTGCAGTGGCGAGTACACCTTCGATCACAGACTCAAGGCGCAGGTCCATCAATAATTGCGAACCAGTAGGAATCCCGATGACGTCAATACCGATGGCATATGGCGTAACAATTTCAATGGTTGATTCACGCATCTCACCAGGCCTACGAATGAGCTCTCGGGTATCTATGAGAAATGGAGCTGCCTTACTCATCGATGACAAGACCATCGTTTTCCTTTTCGCCCGCAAGGCGCGCTCGCCCGCGAGTAATGGCATCCATCGTCTTGGTTAAGACAACTTCAAGAGTTGCTAAACGATTGTCCACGTACGTATCGGTTTCGAGCTTAATAGATTCAGCGTCTTCGTTCGCCATTTGAATAATTTCATCGGCTCGATCTCGCGCCGCGCTGACAACCGCTGTTTCTTCCACCATGCGTGATGCTTCTTCGCGGGCATGTATAAGGAATTGCTCAGCTGAGTAACGTCCCTCTTCAATAACGGCTTCTCGTTGGGTGAGTACCGCCTTAGCTTGATCTAAGTCTTGCGGTAGTAAATCTCGCGCGGCCACTAAGAGATTGAGTAAATCGGCTCGATGCACGATGGCTGACGCAGAGAAAGGAACGCCCTTACCTTCCTGAACAAGAGCGATGGCTTCGTCGATCGCAATCTGAACATCTACCACTTGTGGTGTCGTTTGAATTTCTTCGCCTTCGATCGACATCTTTAGGCCTTCACTTTCTTCAGAAGTTGAGTGAGGACCGAGGAAGGCACGTAGGCGGAAACGTCACCACCGTACGTGGCAATCTCCTTAACAAGCGATGAAGAAAGGTATGAGTATTGCGGTGATGTCGAAATGAATACAGTTTCGACTCCGGCCAATTGATGGTTCATCTGCGACATTTGCAATTCGTATTCAAAGTCCGAGACGGCACGGAGGCCCTTAACAATGGCCGGAATCTCATTCTGCTTACAGAAATCCACCAGTAACCCATGCCACGAGTCCACCCGCACATTGGGAAACTTCCGGCAGACATCCTCGATCAGAGCAATGCGCTCTTCGACCGTAAAGAGTGACTTCTTCGAATGATTAATCATGACTGCGACCACTACTTCGTCGTAGAGGGAACTCGCCCGCTCAATGATGTCGAGGTGACCGTAAGTGATCGGGTCGAAAGACCCAGGGCAGACCGCGCTTCTCTTCATAAGTGAGACGCTAGCAATCTTTCGAGGCGTAGCGCACTATCGCGAGCCCATACGCGCGCTCGCGTTCCACCAAATAACCCGCTGGCCAGGTAAAAGAGGGGCCTTTCGACTTCCTCTCCACCGAGATCAGCGCCCGGTCAGATAAGAGCGCTGCGCTCAAGAGGAGCTCTAACACATGCTCGACTCGGTCATTGGCCAGGGAGTAGGGCGGGTCCATGAGCACGATGTCGTAAGGAGCGGGAGCCACTTCTTGGGTTAACCACTTCTCAACCGCCAGGGCGTGCACCTTGACTCCGGAGAACCCCATCTTTTCGACATTCGCCCGACAGACCGCTAAGGCTTTGGGGTCATTTTCAATGAGATCAACCGAGGTGGCTCCCCGCGAGGCAGCCTCCAAGCCTAAAGCGCCGGTACCGGCATAGAGATCGAGAACCCGAAGATCATGTAACTCGCCAAAGAGCGAACTTATTGTTGAAAAGACTCCTTCGCGGGCGCGATCCGATGTGGGACGCGTAGCCCCTTGAGGTGCATCTAATTTTCTGCCGCGAGCAGATCCGGCGATGATGCGCATATCTAACCCTTCTCCATAAACGAAACGTGCTCTTCTGTCTCAAGTACAGAAAGGGCTGCGACCAGATCACTTTCGTTATTTAGTTCCGGATCCTCTTCCAAGAGTGAGATTGCAGCCGCCCTCGCGCTTTCAATGAGTGACTCATCGCGCAGTACCCGCAACAACCTCAAGTGCGATCTATTTCCACTCTGCGAAGTTCCAAGCACATCACCTTCGCGACGTTGCTCAAGATCGATACGGGAAAGTTCAAAGCCATCGAGAGTGGCAGCTACCGCATCGAGACGTTCACGTGAAGGAGTTCCCTCTTCAGCATCTGAAATCAAAATACAAAGGCCTGGCGCGCTGCCACGGCCTACTCGACCGCGTAACTGATGTAATTGAGAGACACCGAAACGTTCTGCATCAAGAACTATCATCGTGGTGGCATTGGGAACATCGACACCCACTTCTATCACCGTCGTTGCAATGAGGACATCAAGGTCGCCGCGTGCAAAATCGGACATCACGCGATCTTTCTCTTCGCTCGCTAATCGGCCGTGCAGAATGCCAACTCGCACAGAGGAGAGCGGACCTTGCTCGAGTTGAGGAGCAATCTCTAGGAGTGCGATAGGCCGGCGCTTGTTCTCCGACTCTTCGCCCTCGGCTGGCTCTGCCAACTCTTCACTCGCCGCGTCATCGTTTGCTCCTTCGTCACCAATGCGTGGCACCACGACATATGCCTGGAAACCTTTTGCTACCTCTTCCACCACGCGCTGCCAAGCGCGTTCTACAAATGCCGGCTTTTCGATTTGAGAGACCACGTGAGTAGTGATCGGAGATCGACCTTTGGGTAATTCAGCGAGGATGGATACATCGAGATCGCCAAAGACCGTCATAGCAACGGTGCGCGGAATCGGGGTCGCAGTCATCACAAGTAAATGAGGTTGCTCACCTTTGGCCCGCAAGGCATCTCGTTGTTCAACGCCGAAGCGGTGCTGCTCATCAACTACAACAAGCCCTAGCTCTGCGAAAGAAACATTCTCTGAGAGCAGTGCGTGTGTGCCTATAACTATGCCTGCCTCGCCACTCGCGATATCAAGCAGGGTGGATCGTCTTGTCGCGGTATTCATTGAACCGGTCAGTAAGACCACTTTGGTGGAGTGTGCAACCCCACCCAGCATGTTCTTCATTGCTAATTCACCCAGCATGAGTGAGATAGACCTGAAATGTTGTTGCGCTAAAACTTCAGTCGGTGCTAAGAGTGCACATTGCCCACCTGCATCAATCACCGCGAGCATTGCCCGCAAGGCGACTACCGTTTTACCCGAGCCCACTTCACCTTGAAGCAAGCGATGCATGGGATGCGACCTACAGAGATCGGTTTCAATCTCCGCACTCACTTCGCGCTGTCCTTTAGTGAGGTCAAATGGCAGGCGAGCGTCAAACTCTTCGAGGAGACCGCCGCCGCGCAGTGCGCGGGGTCGCGAAACCAATGAGCGTAGTCGTGCACGGCGCTTTCCGAGCAAGACCTGAAGAGTAAAAGCTTCTTCGAAGGCGAGGGCTTCGCGCGCCTTGGCCGCTTCGGCGCGCGTCTCGGGTTGATGCACACCTCGAATCGCAGACGCCGCTGACGGGAAACCTAATTCTTTTCTCACTTTGACAGGGATGACATCGGGTACTTCACCGAGAACAGCAAGCACGGTGTCAATGCATTGGCCAATTTTCCACGAAGGTAATTTTGCAGTCGCGGGATACACAGGAACTAGTGCGCTCGCATACTCTCTCGCTTTACTCTCTGCAGAATCGGAATCAGAGGCATCTAAGAATTGATAATCAGGATGGGATAACTGTCTTTTCCCTTTATAAGTGGAGACCTTACCTGCAAAGAGTGCGCGCCGACCGATCCGTATTTCGCGTTCACGCCATGCTTGGTTAAAGAATGTCATCGTGACGTTAGATTGACCGTCAGAAACGATCACTTCAAGCATGGACCCCTTGCGGGTCTTCCATTGGCGATTAGTGACTTTCGAAATCTCTCCGACAAGTGTGACGAGTTCGCCATCTAAGAGACCATCAAGACTGGTGAGTTCGCCGCGCTCTGCATATCTGCGTGGGTAGTGGCGGATGAGATCTTCTACAGTGCGTAAAGCTAATCCACTCTCTAACACTTTCGCAGTCTTATCACCCAAGTACTTCTTCAACGGCGCTTGAAATTGCGCGGTCAGTTCACCTGTTTCACTCACCATGTATCAATCCCTACTCAACCCCGAGCAAGAGCGGGTACCACGCCTGACCTCCGTGAATAATGGAGACCTCTATATTCGGATTCACCGATTGGGCGGTAGCGGAGACAGCCTCTGCGAGCGCCAAGTCGCCACCCTCCCCGATAACTATGGTCAATAAATCTCCACCTTCGCCGAGCATGAGAGTGGCAGTGTCACACGCCGCCTGCACGAGATCTTTCCCCACCACGCACACATCACCATTAATCAATCCCAAGACATCACCGGCAGCACACTCGCCAGCAAATGTAAG
>WLIL01000042.1 GCA_009702245.1 Actinomycetota bacterium | reverse complement strand
GGCAACCAGATGGGTTCGATACCCGCCTGCCCAGCGCCGACAGTCCTGAGCGCCGTGGCAAAAGCTATGAGTACTCCAAGGAGTGCGACTGCGCGCACGTCGATGCGATCATGTGTGATCGCTGATATTCCGACTGCAAGCACTAACGGCAGTAGAACAAGGAAGAGCCAGTGCCCACTGTTTTGAACCTGACTGGATGAAGCGATAAATAATGGCCAAGTGAACGCCCCCGCACCGATAACGCCAACTAGCAGTAGTGCGAGATCGCTTCGCTTCACGCTAATGGCTGTTCTGCGTGAGCGACGTCGCGCACCGTCATGAATTTGCTCGGGGCCAAAATCTTTTGAATCTGTGGGGCAAAAACTGGAGATGCGGTGAGAACATCTTCGGTATCGCCATCAGCCACGAGTTCACCCTCTGCCAGAACAACTACTCTGTCTGCAATCTCGGCCACAAGTTCAACGTCATGAGTAGCTAACACAATTGCATGACCTTCATTCGCCAATTTCAGCAGAATGGTGCCAAGGCGAGCTTTAGCTCGGTAATCCAAACCGCGTGTGGGCTCATCGAGTAATAGCAACGGTGGCTCAGCCGCAGCCACTACAGCGAGGGCGAGGGCGAGACGCTGCCCTTCGGACAGATCTCTAGGATGTAAGCGGTGATCAATCTCGGGAGTAATGAGGTTGAGCAAATTAGCCGTAGTGCCGGCAATGAGCCCGCGGTCTTTGTCATTTGCATCGCACTCTGCAAGTACTGACTCGCTGAAGAGTAAATCACCTGGCTCTTGAGGAACAAAACCCACCAAGCGCGAGAGCGAATGGCTGGAGAGTTCACTCGGTTTATGGCCACCTAACGTAAGTGCGCCTCTGTCGGGTGACTTAAGCCCTACGAAAGTGGCGAGCAAGGTGGACTTTCCCGCACCATTTCGCCCCATCACAGCAGAAATCGTTCCGCGGGAAAAAGAGAGCGAGATATCTCGCAAGGCAATTCGTTTTCCGTAAGCAACAGAAATCCCTTCGCAAAGGGCAAAGGTTTCAGCGGGTAAGAAAGTGTTGTGGCGTTTTACTGGTGGCGAGGCAGTCGCAAGTCGCTCGCGAAGGGTGTCTGCCAGACGACGTGCATCTCTAATCGTCAGCGGAAGTGGATCCCATGATTCCAGGCGTGCTAATTCGATGAGGGGAGGAACGAATTCGCTCTCCTTAAGTGCAGTAACCGGGTCACTGATAGTTACACGACCGTCTCCGTGCACATGAATGATGCGGTCTACGTACTGCACCACACGTTCAAGCCGATGTTCGGCGATGATGACCGTCATGCCGACGTCGTGTACGAGGCGTTGGAGCAATGCGAGCACTTCATCGGCGGCGCTGGGGTCAAGTGCGCTGGTGGGTTCATCAAGTAACAGGATTGTGGGGTGAGCGGTCAAGGCCGCACCGATTGCTACGCGCTGTTGTTCGCCTGCAGAGAGAGTTGCCATAGATCGAGCGCGCAAGGCATTAAGGCCGAGTAAGTCCAGCGTCTCTTCCACGCGTTTGCGCATTACTTCGGGGGAGAGTCCCAGCGACTCCATAGTGAAGGCGAGTTCGTCTTCTACACGGTCTGAAACAAATCCCGCAAGTGGATCTTGGCCGATATAGCCAATAGATGCTGCCAAGTCTCGCGGACGTAGATTTCGGATTGAGCGGTCGTTGACGTGTACGTCCCCAGTGAGTTCCCCGCCAGTGAGATGTGGAGTGAGTCCATTCATGACGCGTAAGAGTGAGGACTTGCCCGAGCCGGTGGCTCCCATGAGCAACACGAATTCTCCAGCCAAAATTTCTAGATTGACATCGGCAAATACTGCATCTCCCTGATAACGAAGTGAGGTGTTTGTGAGTGAGATCATGATTGACGCCCCAGGTAGAGGACGGGTGCGCACACAAGGAGCAGGATGGATACCAATGCAGCATTGGTGTGAAGCAATGTGCCTGCAGCGGCTGCGACACTGACTCCGAGGATCGGCAGTGTGATGGCCTCTAAATTCCATTTAATCGGTCGATAAACGGTGAGACGCAAATTCTTTCCGCTGAGCCATAGGCCAATAACGGAGATTGCCGCAGCGACTGCGAGCACTGCCCAAGGGAAGTTGATAAATGAGGTAGGTATCAAAAGGAGGTAAATGCCCGCCACTATTCCAAGTAAACCTAAGAGCAGCATTAGGGCGCTTACTCGCCGACCATGCTTTTCCTGCGTTTGTCCATAGCCCCGGCTCTCCATGGCCGCTGCTAGGTCTAGCGACTTAGTCAGCGCATCTTCAATGACGGGTATGAGCACGCGAGTAAGTGAAAGTCCGCGACTTCCACGGCTTCCACGCAATCTTTGTGCCGTCCTGATTCTCTTGATGCTCGCCACGATCTGTGGCAAGAAAGTTGTGGAAACCACCACGATGACGCCGGCCTCGTGCAGCGCTCGGGGGAGTGATTTCAGCAATTCCTTCGGTTGAGTGAGCGAAGAAGCTGCGCCAAAGATGATCACCAGCGTGGCTAACTTCGCTCCTTCGCGGAGGATAAGCAAGATTTTTTCAGACGTTACCGGGCCGCCCACGCTGATTCCGGAGAGCCATTGGGGAAGGTGAGTACTAGGCATAGTGAAGAGCACGTGCCCAGGAATTTTGGCGCCAAAGAGAATTGCAATAACAAGGCGGATGACGAGCAGGGTGGCCGCTAGATAAATCGCATAGTTTATTGAATGGCGCCAAGGGCCATCACTTCGACAGGTGAGCGCAACGACCACCACTCCAGCGGCGATCGCCGCCAGTGTCCAGGTATTTGCGGCCGCGGACGCAGCAAAGGTGAGGGCAATCGCCCAACCCCACCATGCCAGTGGGTGGATACGTGTACTACTTCGCGCGGTCGCATGCTTCATGTCAGGGTTGTTCTCTCCGTCGGGCTGCGATTCGCCGATAAACGAGCAACAACAAGATTACGCTCAAACCAAAATTGAGAATTCGGATTCCCCAGTTGGGTCCTTCGATCGCTGGCGATGGAGTGAATTTCTCGCCGCATCCCTCTTTGGGATATGAGTTAATCCCGCAGACGAAGCCCACCGAGTCAGTGCGAATCTTGGCGACTTTATTGAGTACGTCATATCCAGTCGCCTCCGCTGGCACGAGTGCGCAGTCCACGATGGGCTTTGCAGGGGTTTGTCCGGTGGGTGCGTAACTCGCTTTTCCGAAATCAACTACGACGGCTACGCGCTTCATTCCGCCTACCGCTTTAGTCTCTTTGCAGTATTCAGGAAAATTTGCTCGAATGGTGATTGCTTCTGCCGCTTGTGGGCTCGTATTAGTGACCGAGAAGTACCATCCTTCAACACTTCCGTCTGCGGGAATGCGAGTGGCGCCTTGGTTTGAGTAGGACCAGGAAATTGAATCTTGGCTATTCCAGTAGGACCAGTAGCGATAGAGGTCCCCTGATGCCTGCGCGCTCGTCGAAGTGCTCAGAGCCACAATGGTGAATGAAAGTACGACGACAAGTGAGAGGAACTTCTTCATTAGCTTCTTAAGCTCCCCACTATGGTTTTGGTGAGGTCGATGCCGCCGAAGTGGTGGACGTCTAATTTCAATGCCGTTGCAACGAGAAGCATCATCGCTAGAGCCGCAGGTTTAGCTGCGTTGGTTTTGGCTTCCAAACCCCAAGAGATCGCGCCATCTGCCATGGCGGCAACTGCTGTGGAGATCGCCGGATATCGATATCCACTACCCACCAGTGCCAGAGTCGCCCATGCGGTGGTGTTCCAATCGATTCCGGGACCGAACGCGCTTGGAATGCCACGCGGATTACTTGTGAGGCGAGCGGTAAGAAAGAGCATGGCTCCATCGGCAACTTTTGTTGCGCTTGTACTTTTTGCTGAGCATGGATTGATAGGTGCATTTGTTGATTTCGAGATGATAAGTGGCAGTGCAATTCCAGTAAATGCAAACGCTGCTTGCGCGGTGGCGTAATCATTTGCCACGAGCGCATCGCTTCTCTGGTAATCGAGTGCACCGCTTTTTCCAGGACCATCGGAGCAGCCCACCTGGTACTTGCCAAGAACACTAGTGGCCGCGGTTGCGTACTTTTTTGGATAAATAGTGTTGAGAGCTAAGAACATGAGCCCTGTCGAGTTGGCATCGCTGGTAGTTGGATCATATTCGGCGGTGGCGGGAGAGAGTGGATTAAAACCAATTCCACCATCCTTATTGCGGTGGGCAAGTAGCCATGCAGCGCTCTTGTTGGCAATTGCTTTCTTCCCAACTACCTGTAAGGCGGCGGCGGCGATGGCAGTCGAGTTCGAATCCTCTTGAGTGGTGTCACACGGGGTGGAGATGTCAGCACGAAATGAGACGTATCCACCATCGGCACATTGTTGACTCACGAGCCACTGGATTGCACTTGTGGCGGGTTTTACTTTGGCCCCCGCGAGGGCAAGTAGAGAGAGTGATTGTCGGTAGACACCGTCGTATAACGGGTCGGTGGAACCATAAAGGCCAGAACTATTTGGTGCTGCGTGCGCAGTGCTAGGAAGAATCAATCCAACGGAGAGAGCTAATGCGACCCGTCGAGCGAACTTGAGTGAGATTGACATTCAGGTAGAGCCTTTCAAGAGTGGATCGGTAGAGCTCTTCCAGCGTCATCGCAATAAAAAACCCGTCATCTCTTTGCGGAGATAACGGGAGAGCGAGGGTGGTGACCCGGGCGTCGCCCCGCAGACCTCGGCGGGTGTTGACCAAAAACCTTGATTACGGGTAATCCGACTTGTCGATGTACGACTCACGGTTGCGGGTCAGCGCCGGAATTTCACCGGACTTCCCCCATAAGCAGGGCTATTAAGTTGTAGGCGAAGCAGACCACGCTGGGGCCTGGCTCGTCAACTCCCCTCGCCGTACCGCTCATCTGGGAAGGGGGGCTATTCTGCTCGCATGGAACATCGTCGACTCGGCCGCTCAGGCATGTATGTATCGGAAATTTCTTACGGTAACTGGATCACTCACGGTAGTCAGGTAGAAGCCGAAGCCGCCGGTGCTTGTGTGAAGGAAGCACTCAATCTTGGTATCACCACCTTCGATACAGCCGATGTGTACGCCGGCACTAGAGCCGAAGTAGTACTGGCGACAGCACTTAAAGGTGTGAAGCGCGAATCCTATGAACTCTTTACGAAAACTTACTGGCCGATTGGTACTGGAAAGAACGATCGTGGCCTTTCGCGTAAACACATTATGGAGGCATGCGACGGATCTCTTCGCCGTTTGAAAACAGATCATATTGACCTCTACCAAGCGCATCGCTTCGATCGTGAAACGCCATTGGAAGAAACCTTGCGCGCCTTTGATGATCTGATTCGTCAAGGGAAAGTCATTTACATCGGATTTAGCGAATGGAGCGCTTCTCAGATTAGCGATGCACTCAAGATTGCACGCGAACTGGGATTGGATCGATTTGTTTCATCGCAACCGCAGTACTCCATGCTCTGGCGAGTTCCTGAAACCGAGGTAATTCCACTTTGTATTGAAGAGGGGATTGGGCAAATCGTTTGGTCTCCCATTGCTCAGGGCGTCTTGAGTGGAAAATATTTGCCTGGCAAGAAGGCGCCGGCCGGGTCGCGTGCCACAGACAAGAAGGGCGGCGCGAATATGATTTCGCGTTGGATGACCGATGACGTGCTTACCGCGGTTCAAAATCTTGCGCCAATTGCAAAAGAGTCTGGTTTAACTTTGTCGCAGCTCGCGATTGCTTGGGTATTGCAGAATCCCAATGTTTCAAGCGCGATCGTCGGGGCATCCAAGCCAAAGCAATTGAGAGAGAATGTGAAAGCGGCCGGAGTCGTGCTCGAGCCTGCGGTAATGAAGGCGATCGACCTTGCACTCGGCACTCTTCCGACTCGAGATGCCGCTTTAACGGTCAGTCCGAATCCTCGCCCTTAGGCCAGGCGTGAGAGCCGTCGTTAGATTTTAGTACCTCTGGTGATCATTGCTGGTGGAGTGCGCAGTCGTCGAAGTTGCGTGGATCGTAACCACGCGTAGAGCGTGATCCCTTTGAGGGATGCGTCAGGGAAGCGCTCACTCGCTACTTTCTTGATCCGCCTTGCAAGTAGCGCCCCATCAACGATGACCCCGAGGAGCACCGCATAGAGGAAAAGGCTGGCGTAGACCTGCATTGCACGAAACGATGAAAGCGCAAGAACAATCAAAACAACTGGTAAGAAGTATTCGCCCACCGAGCGACGTGTATCGACCATGTCGCGGGCTAGCTTGCGGACAGGACCTTTATCTCTCGGTGGCATGGCGCGCTCATCACCGCGCAGGTAGGCGGCGCGCTGTGCCATACGTTCGATCTTCGTTTGATCGCGGGCAGCCTTGCGCGCTTCCTTCGAGTTGGCAGGAGCAATCGAGCTTTTCTTGCGCTTTGCCTCTACTTCACTCCGCTTTGGCGTAGGGCGGCCTTTGCCAGTGGGCATCTCTTCAGTCATGTGGACCTTCCTTTGTTGAAGCGTGTGAGTTATTAGGCAAGTGAGAGCATACGGTCAAGAGCAGTGCGGGCTTCTTTTGAAGTGATGGGGTCTACCGTAATTTGATTGACGACGCGTCCCAAAACGAGCGCTTCCATCGCCCCTACGAGGTGGGGGAGATCGATCCGATTCATGGTGGAGCAGTAGCACACGCTCTTGTCGAGAAAATGGATGTTCTTATCTGGATGCGCATGAGCTAAACGTTTCACCAAGTTAAGTTCGGTACCGATAGCCCATGAAGATCCGGAGGGAGCTCCTGCGATAATCTTGATGATACGTTCGGTCGAGCCCACGTAATCGGCGGCTTCGGCGACCTCGTATGGACATTCGGGGTGTACCAAAATATTCACATCCGGTATGCGGTCTCGAATTTCATTGACACTTGCCAATGTGAACCGGCCATGAACTGAGCAGTGACCCTTCCAGAGCAACATCTTTGCTGCCGCAATCTCGGCATCCGTTAAACCACCCTGTGGCTTCCACGGGTCAAATATTGCGCAGTCAGCTAAAGAAAATCCCATTTCGCGCACTGCGGTGTTGCGCCCTAAATGCTGATCCGGCAAGAAGAGTACTTTTTCGCCTCGATCGAAAGCCCACTTAAGTGCGCTTTTCGCATTAGATGAAGTACACACGGTTCCTTCATTGCGACCAGTAAATGCCTTGATCGCAGCTGAAGAATTCATGTAAGTAACAGGAATGGTTTTCTCTGCAACGTTTAATGCTTTCAGCGCATCCCACGCGTTTTCAACTTGTGCGTGCGTTGCCATATCTGCCATCGAACAACCTGCAGCCAGATCGGGCAGAATCACTTTTTGCGCATCGCTTGTGAGAATGTCTGCGCTCTCAGCCATGAAGTGCACGCCGCAGAAGATAATGAATTCACTTTCCGGGCGTCCTGCGGCAGCTTGCGCAAGTTTGAATGAGTCTCCGGTGACGTCTGCAAACGCAATCACTTCGTCACGCTGGTAGTGATGGCCCAAGATGTAAGCACGCTCTCCGAGCGCGGCGCGAGCGACGCGAGCTCGCTCGACCAATTCCGCATCACTTACTGGCGGCAAGTCGCCAGGGCAAGAAACGCCTCGTTCGCTTCCGAGGTCGATGCCGGCGCCGAGAAAGAGCAGATCTGCCATTTGCTCATCATGGCAGAAAATTGCAGGCATGCCAGAGTTGCATCGCAGCCAGGTCGCTGTGATGGTGGTGGCGTGAAGATTTTGGTGGCACCGGATTCGTATGGAACCACGATGAGCGCTGGGGACGCGGCGGCGATCATCGCCTCTACGTGGGCGGCCGAAGCTCCCGCAGATGAGGTGCGCACCCTGCCACTTTCCGATGGTGGACCTGGTTTTCTTGACGTGCTTGCGGGCAGCGATGGCCTATGTGAACCGCTGGTTGTTCGCGATGCCAAGGGGAACGCGCAACCGGTTCGAGTGCTCTTCCGGGATGGCAACTCTTATGTCGAGAGCGCCGAAATCATAGGTCGCGGAAGTTACCCAGAGTCTTCTGATCTTGTACGCACTGGAAGTAGTTACGGTGTCGGGGAAGCGCTCCGCTTTGCGCTCTCAAAATCACGTCGAGTAGTTCTCGGACTGGGTGGCACCGCGATTAATGATGGGGGCGCTGGTCTGCTGGCGGCACTGGGGGCGACCGCCAATGTGTCGCTCGTTCAGGGCGGAATGGGGCTATCAGGAATCGTCGCGCTTGATATTTCTCGGGCACTTGATGTGGTGGCCGGGTGCGAGATTGTGATAGCTACTGATGTAGATAACCCACTCACTGGTCCACAAGGTGCTACTGAAATGTATGGACCCCAAAAAGGTGCCACACCAGCTGATGTGCGTGAGTTGGAAGCATCTTTGTTGGCCTACCAGTCAGCGCTCAAAACAGCGGCAAGCTACGAGTGCGCGGGTGCTGGGGCTGGCGCCGCAGGCGGGTTAGGCGCGGCCCTCATGGCCCTCGGGGGTCGGCGGGTCTCCGGCATAGAAGAGGTGGCGCGCCACGTGAATCTGGCTGGCGCGGTTGAGTGGGCTGACCTAGTGGTGACGGGCGAAGGCTCTTTCGACTGGCAATCACTCCGCGGGAAGGTTGTTTCAGGAGTGGCCTTCCATGCCATGAGGCTGGGAAAGCCCACCATCGTGCTGGCTGGGCAGGTCCACTGTGGTCGGCGCGAGTACACCAGTATCGGAATTGAATCGGCATATGCGATGGCCGAGACTCCGACTGAGATCGCCGATTCGATGGCCAACCCTAAGATTTCCCTTGCAGCCTTGACGAAGCGGGTTTCGAGGACGTGGAGTAGTTAAGTAGCAGGTAGTATGGAATGGAATCTTGAAGATCTTTGTTGAATTAGGTGTACAGAAATGACGAGTAAGGGAGAGCGATATGTCCGAGGCAACGACTACTGATGTGAGCCCTGATTTGAACACTGAATCAAGCACTGAGATGTTAGGTATCTTGCTGACTGATCATGCTGCAAGCAAAGTGGCTGGACTCCTCGAACAAGAGGGCCGTACCGACCTGAGCCTTCGCATCTCTGTCCAACCTGGTGGATGCTCTGGCATGCGCTACCAACTCTATTTTGATGATCGTACGCTCGATGGCGATGTTGTTCGCGAATTTGGCGCCGTCAAGGTTGTAACTGACCGCATGAGCGCCCCCTATTTGATGGGTGCCTCTATCGATCACGTCGACACCATTGAGAAGCAAGGCTTCACAATTGACAATCCAAACGCTCAAGGCAGTTGCGCCTGCGGAGATTCCTTCCACTAATGGAGTAACTTCCTGCTGGTGAAGATTGCCGTAGCAGGATCAGTAGCAACTGATCACCTCATGACCTTTCCGGGTCGATTTCGTGATTCCTTTGTTGAAGGCTCACTCGATAACGTCTCCCTCTCTTTCCTGGTCGACGGGCTGGTAGTGCGACGCGGTGGATGTGCCGCCAATATTGCGTTTGGACTAGGCGCCCTCGGCCTAGAGCCCATCTTGGTTGCGGCAGTTGGCATTGATTTTGCTGATTACAACTCCTGGCTCACCAGACATAACGTCAATACCGAACATGTATTTACCTCCCAGGAGCAGCACACTGCGCGTTTTCTTTGCACCACTGATATGGAGTTAAATCAGATTGCCTCGTTTTATCCAGGTGCGATGAGCGAAGCACGGATGATTGAACTTGGAGTTGTTCATGCAGCGGTTGGTGGTGTGGATATGGTGATCATTACGCCAGATGACCCGGACGCCATGCTTAACCATACGGCCGCCGCTCGCAGCCTAGGAATTCCATTTGCCGCTGACCCTTCGCAACAGATGGCCCGCATGGATGGCGAACAAATTAAGCGATTGATTGATGGTGCGGAGTACCTCTTCACGAACGAATATGAAAAGGCTTTGACGGAACAGAAGACTGGGTGGAGCAGTGACGAAGTACTAGAACGAGTAAAGGTGCGGATCACCACGCACGGAGCTAAGGGTTGCGTTATTGAGCGCAGAGGGGCTCCCGTGCTCACGGTTCCAGTTGCAAAAGAGCATTCTAAAATTGATCCCACCGGCGTGGGGGATGCTTTCCGATCGGGGTTCTTGGCGGCTCTAGCCTGGGGCCTGGGTGATGAACGTTGCGCGCAAGTGGGCGCAATGATCGCCACTTACGTTCTCGAGCATCAAGGAACACAGGAGTATCGATTCACAGATCGTGAATTTATAATCCGGCTTCGTGATTCATTCGGCGATGCTTCGGCTGATGAAGTTGCTCCCCACTTGCACTCGCCATTTGGTAAGTAATTCAGAAACCTTCTGGTAATCCGTTCGTTAAATCTTGAGTTGTTTCTCTGCGTACCAAGAATCGTTTCCCATTCCCAATCTCTTCTTCGGCGAGAAAAGTGTGTCCCGTCATGCGCGCCCAGGCATGTACGTCGGGCCCGGCTGCCGGATCATCAGATGTCATCGCAATCGTTTCGCCGATAGGGATCTCCAATATTCGGCGAGCTAGTGCGAGTACGGGAAGCGGACAACGCAACCCGGAAGTATCAATTTCCAGCGCAGGGGTACTCATGTTTGTCGTACTCCTTCAACGATGCGGGGCAGGACATCTAAAAAGCGAGCCAAGGAATCGGCGGGTTCGTCGTAGGGGATTACAAGACGTACGTTTCCATGGGTGAGGCGACCTGTTGCGACCAACACGTGACTAGGTTCAAGATTCGTTGACATGCATGCCGATCCCGATGCAACCACGAAGCCCTCTTTGGCAAAAGCGCGCACCAACTCTTCCCCTTGCGCATAAAGGACAGAGAAAGTAATGATGTGGGGGATGCCCGCTGGATCGCCAGCTACATCTATATGAGCGACATTTGCACATGTGGCGCGCAGATCACGATTAAATGTAGATATTCTTTCGAAATTTTGCTTGGCCACGGACTCATAGGTCCGTAGAGCGGCTGCTGCTTCCACTACTAATCGCTCTTCAACATGTAATTGCCCGTAGCGGGGTGAGAGCGTGGGAAGCGGGTCACTCCAACGTGTGCGGGATTTGAGCGCCAGTATTCCCAAAGTGGGACCGCCAAAGGCGCGCGCGTCGATCGAGGCGAGGTCCCAGCCTGTGGGAGCAGGCAAGACCCCCAATCCATAGCTCAAGTCGCTATGAAGGAGGCCCTGACTCTGGTGAATGCGGGCCGCCCAGGCATCAATCTCCTGGATGTTCCCGATCTCGCCGTTGACCCAGCCCAGGGAGTAGGTATTGGCCTTAATCGCACTTTCGAGGAGGTGACCGCTGGGGGAGACGGGCAAGGTTTCGCTCGCCTGAGCAAG
>WLIL01000041.1 GCA_009702245.1 Actinomycetota bacterium | reverse complement strand
GAGTCGCAAGGTGTGAAAGCTCGTGACTTATTGCGTAATGGAATTGTTGATCGGATTATCGCTGAACGCCCCGACGCTGCCGTGGAGCCGCAAGAGTTTGCGCGTCGTGTTGCCCAAGTTCTTGAGCGAGAGATTGTCCTTCTCCTCAATATGGATCCAGTAGAACGATTAGTCCTGCGGCGTGAACGTTATCGACGACTTGGCCAATTATGACTTTTACGTTCCCTCGCGCCCGCTACTTCTACCCATGTCGATCGACCGTTATGACAAGAAAGGTATAGACATGCGTATTTTGGTGGCACTTGGTGGCAATGCAATGACATCCCCGGATGGCAGCGCGCGCCCTGAGGATCAGCGGATCGCTATTGCTACGGCGATGGAGTCGATTGCTGACATGATCGGTGCGGGTCATCAAGTAATCCTGACTCACGGAAATGGCCCGCAAGTCGGAAACATTCTCGTCAAGAACGAACTGGCTGCAGCAGTAGTTCCTCCTGTTCCACTTGATTGGTGCGGGGCGCAAACACAAGGAACCATCGGTTTCACCATTCTTAATGCACTTGATTCTGCTCTGTCTGCACGAGGAATAGACCGCAAGTGCGCCGCACTCGTTACTCGTACGGAAGTCTCAGCAAATGATGAAGGCTTTGCCCATCCCACCAAACCAATCGGCCGATATCTTTCACGAGTTGAAGCGGAACTACTTATTTCACATGGTCAACAATGGGAAGATCGTGGCAGTAAGGGGTGGCGTCGTATTGTCGCTTCACCAGATCCCATCGCCATCCTTGAATATGCAAGTATCGAAGCGCTTCTCGACGCACGCTTTATCGTTATTGCAAGTGGTGGAGGAGGAATTCCCGTAGTCCGCGAAGGAAATAGTTATAGGGGAGTTGAAGCGGTGATCGATAAGGATCTTTCGGCTGCTGTGCTCGCAACTCAACTGAAATGTGACCTTTTGGTCATTGCCACTGATATTTCTCATGCGATGGTGGGGTGGGGGAGTGAGAACCAACGGCAGATTGGCGAGGCCACTCCCGAGGAGATGAGAGCCTTGATGGATGAGTTCGCGGGCGGAAGCATGGGTCCCAAGGTTCTTGGTGCCTGCCGTTTTGCCGAAGAAGGCGGTTCGTCAATTATCACGTCTCTACAAAATATCGAACGTTGTGTTGAAGGAATAGACAGTGATGTAGCAAAATATGGCACAGTCGTCCGCAGGACGCCCAAGATGAAGGAGCAAGTATGAGTAAGCCACTTCCGATCGAGGTTCGTAAAGTACCCATCAAGAATGTGAGTGATGCGAGCGGGTTAGAGGAGCTCATCGATTCGGGCGTCATCGAAGCTGATCGAATCATTGCAATTATCGGTAAGACTGAAGGTAATGGCGGAGTGAATGATTACACTCGCATCATTGCAGATCGCGCTTTCCGCGAAGTTCTCATCAACAAGGGAACGCGCAGTGCCGCCGATGCCATGCAGGTACCTATCGTGTGGTCTGGCGGCACAGATGGTGTGATCAGCCCCCACGCGACGATCTTCGCCACCATTGATCCGTCAAAGGCTGTACAGACCGATGAGCCTCGCATCTCTGTGGGCTTTGCCATGAGCGAAGCGATTCTCCCCGAAGAAATTGGCTATATGGGCATGGTGAACAAGGTGGCCGCCGGAGTCAAGATCGCCATGGAACGTGCTGGAATTACCGATCCTAAAGATGTGCACTACGTGCAGACGAAGACCCCACTCCTGACTGTGCACACTATTCGCGATGCGCATGCGCGTGGCCGGGAAGTATGGACCGAGCACACTCATGAGTCGATGGATCTCTCAAACGGAACGACCGGTTTGGGAATCGCCCTGGCACTCGGCGAGATTAAGTCCGTCACGGATCCTGAAATTATGAAGAACTTAGAGTTGTTCTCAAAGGTTGCTTCCTGTTCGTCTGGCGTGGAATTAGATCAAGCGCAGATTGTGGTTGTAGGAAACGTCCGTGGAATTGGTGGTCGCTACCGCATTGGCCACTCTGTAATGGAAGATGCTCTGGACGCAGATGGGATTTGGGCTGCGATTCGCGATGCAGGTATGGAACTTCCGCAGCGCCCGCACTTCAGCGACCTCAAAGGGCGCCTTGTTAACGTCTTCCTCAAGTGTGAAGTTTCCCCTGGCGGCGTGGTCCGTGGTCGTCGCAACGCGATGCTTGATGATTCTGACGTGCATTGGCATCGTCAGATCAAGGCAACCGTGGGTGGGGTTGCTTCGGCGGTAACTGGAGATCCAGCAGTCTTTGTTTCAGTCTCGGCTGCTCACCAAGGCCCACCAGGTGGCGGCCCAGTCGCTGCCATCGTAGATATGGGAACCAACTGAAAATCCCCGATCTTTCACCCGAAGCCGCGAGTGATGATGGCATCACTCGCGGCTTTGTAAATGATGCACTTGAATCTCGAGATATCTATGCGATCACGGATGCACTTGCGCGTTCCCGACTATTTGTCGCTCTGATAGCAACACTTGTTTCACGCAGCGCCGAAGGTCACGAGCAAGAGAGCGAAATGTCGCTTGCTTGGATTGAAAATCAGGGAGAGCGAATACTTCCTGTATTTACCGGAGTTTCAGAATTAATGGCGTGGAATCCGCAAGCAAGACCGCTCAGAGGGGAGAGTGCGGAAGTAGTGGCGGCCTCACTCGCTGAAGGAGCAGTAGGGGTGTTGGTCAATCCCGAAGGGCAGGCATTTTCCATTACGGGTGCGGCCGCTCGTTCGATAGCACTGGGCTACCGCCTCTACCCGCAATGGCAAGATCCGGTGATCGAGGAAGCCCTTGAACGCGCCTTAGAAGGGGAGCCGATAGCCACGGCCTTTCTCCAGGCGCCTCCACCAGAAGACCTTGTCGACCTCGTGGTGGTCTTGGTGATGATCCCGGACACGGAAATCGCTGTGCGTGTGATGGAGAAGTTGAGAGCGGATCCGGTAGTAACCGTCCGCCTTGAGCGTGGAATCGATCTAGCCGTACTGCCCGTTTTGGAGGGCTGAGCAACCTCTAGTATCCTGACTTCAGATCAATCGAACTTTGGTTGATTAAGACGCAAGTGGAGAGTCCTCCCACCTAGTTCGCTCACGCGGATCTGGTAGTCGCAGCGAAAGCTGCTTCTTGGGCTCTTTGCGCGCGTCGCTAAGGGCCCTTTCTTATTGCCTCAACTTTGGAGCAGCGAAAGTGCCGACCATCTGGCGAAGGAGCAAATATCAGCACTGAACCAAGGATTAATGATCGGATCCGCGTCCCGCAGGTACGTCTTGTGGGTGTGGAAGGAGAGCAAATTGGTGTCGTAGACATCGATGAAGCGCTTCGGCTGGCATTAGAAGCAGATCTCGACTTAGTTGAGGTAGCTCCCGACGCGCAGCCCCCTGTCTGCAAAATTATGGACTTTGGAAAGTACAAGTACGAAGCCGCTCAAAAGGCGCGCGAGGCTCGTAAGAACCAAACCCATATTGTGGTGAAGGAAATGAAGCTCCGTCCGAAAATTGATTCTCATGATTACGAGACCAAAAAAGGTCACGTAATTCGGTTCCTTAAGTCTGGCGATAAAGTCAAGATCACGATCATGTTCCGTGGACGTGAGCAATCGAGGCCCGAACTGGGCTATAAGTTGCTACAGCGTCTGGCCGAAGATGTTGCGGATATTGCTTTTATCGAATTTGCCCCCAAGCAAGATGGCCGAAATATGGTGATGGTCCTTGGTCCTTCTCGCGGAGGAAAACCCGCGAGTTTGCCGAAGCTGGTCACCACACCTGCACCGCCCGTAGTTGAAGTTGCAGTTGAAAACAGTACTGAAGAGGTCAGCTAGCCCAAGCCTGGCGCAAGCCAGAGTGACGAACAAGGCGTAAGCCACAGAGACGAAGAGGAGTCAAAGATGCCAAAGATGAAGACGCACAGCGGAGCCAAGAAGCGTTTCCGCGTCACCGGCAGCGGCAAGATCATGCGTGAAAAGGCGAACAAGCGTCACCTTTTGGAAGGCAAGTCATCACGACGTACGCGTCGCCTCTCACTCGACACTGAGGCAGCTGCCCCTAACTCTTATACCGCCAAGCGCATGCTTGGTCTCAAGTAACAACGCCCGCACATACAAAGGAGTGAATTAGATGACACGTGTAAAACGGGCGGTCAATGCCCATAAGAAGCGTCGCACAACCCTTGAGCGCGCAAGTGGATACCGCGGACAGCGTTCGCGCCTTTACCGTAAGGCCAAGGAGCAGGTAACACACTCACTCGTCTATGCGTTCAACGACCGCAAAGATAAGAAGGGTGATTTCCGATCCCTCTGGATCCAACGCATCAATGCTGCAGCTCGTGCGAATAACATGACTTACAGCCGTTTCATCCAAGGTCTGAAGAATGCCGGTGTCGAAGTTGATCGCCGCGTCCTTGCCGACATGGCCGTAAACGATCCTGCCGCGTTCACCGTTCTCGTCGAGGTGTCTCGCAAGGCAGTCGTTCTCTCCTAGTCACACGTTTACGCGTCGATAGATGTCACGAAACGTTGAACCGCCGACAAGTGTGCGATCTGCACGCGTGTCGGCGGTTCGTGCTTTAGCTAAGAAGAGCGAGCGGATTACGACTGGTCAATTCATCGCCGAAGGAATTCAATCGGTACGAGAGGCGCTGACTTACGAGCCGGGCTCTATCTCTGAGATATACGCCACCGGCGCAATGATCTCTCAGCACCCCATACTTTCAGGCGCAGTTGAAATCGCCGATGAGGTTCTCGCGGCCATGTGCGATACGAAATCTCCACAAGGCGTTATCGCAGTCTGTCATCTCCCCAACATCTCTCTTTCTTCGCTTAATGCGACACAGGGTCGCGTTGCGATTCTCAGTAACGTGCGCGATCCTGGTAATGCGGGGACGATTATTAGAAGCGCAGATGCCTTCGATTTCGATGCGGTGCTCTTTGTCGAGGATTCGGTTGACCCGTGGTCCCCAAAAGTTGTTCGATCAGCGACCGGATCACATTGGCACCTTCCCGTTACTTACGGGGTGAGTCTCTCCGATGCCATCTCCTGGGCACACTCCCAGAAGTGCGAGGTAATCGCCGCTGATCTCTCCGGGGAAGATCTACTTTCGACTCCCACGCGCGCGGCTTGGCTCTTTGGCAATGAGGCCTGGGGGTTATCTCCAGCGGAGCTTTCTCAGGCTGATCGAACCTTCCGTATACCGATGAATGGCCGGGCTGAGAGCCTCAACCTTGCTACCGCGGCAGGCATCGTATTCTTCCTCGCCAGCCAGGCTCGTTGACTAGACTCCATTAAGAATTTCGAACGGAGGTGAATCATGTCTGCGCCCAATAAGAGCTATGACCCGGTAGAGGTAGCGACTCTGAAAGTGGAGTACCTCCGAGGAGTTGTCGCCGATGCCGTCGCGGCTTTTGTCGCTGCGAGTAACGGGGAGGCCCTTAAGGATGCCCGGATCGCCCATGCGGGGGATCGCTCACCTCTCTCACTGGCTAACCGCGAAATCGGAGCCCTTCCACCGGCCGCTAAGGCCGAAGCAGGTAAGCGAGTTGCCGCTGCTCGCCAGGAGATCAATCAAGCGTTGGCCGATGCACAAGAGCGCGTTGATGTTGCCGATGAGGCGCGTGTGGTTCAAGAGGAGCGTGTTGACGTCACACTTCCTGTGAAGCGTCGTCCCGTGGGCGCCCGGCATCCCCTCACCACTTTGCGCGAGCGGATCGCAGACCTTTTTATCGGTATGGGATATGAAGTTGCTGAAGGCCCAGAATTAGAGAACGAATGGTTCAACTTTGACGCTCTCAATATCGGCGTCGATCATCCGGCTCGATCCACGGCAGACACTTTTTACATAGCGCCAGAAGGTTCGGGCTTAGTGATGCGCACTCATACATCGCCAGTTCAGGCGCGCACCATGTTGACGCAGCAACCTCCGATCTATGTGATCTGTCCCGGTCGCACTTATCGCACTGATGAACTCGACGCCACCCATACCCCTGTTTTCGGCCAGGTAGAGGGCTTAGTGATAGACCGTGGTGTCACGATGGCCCATCTCAAAGGAACGCTCGATCATTTCGCTACCTCGATGTTCGGCGAAGGAATCGTCACCAGATTACGTCCATCGTTCTTTCCTTTTACAGAGCCGAGCGCTGAAGTGGATTTGAAATGTTTTCGCTGCAAAGGGGCGGACTCCGCATGTCGCACGTGCGGCGGACAAGGCTGGATCGAGTGGGGTGGGTGTGGAATGGTGAACCCCAAAGTATTGGTTGCGTGTGGAATTGATACCAGTGAATTTTCTGGATTCGCGTTTGGTATGGGTCTTGAGCGCACGCTGATGTTCCGCCATGGAGTTACCGATATGCGCGATATTGTGGAAGGCGATGTGCGATTTACATCGGCCTTTGGGATGGAAGTCTGATGAAGTTTCCCTTGTCTTGGTTGCGCGAATTCGTTGCGCTGCCATCATCTGTCACCGCTGATCAAGTCGCCGATGCTTTGCTTCGCCAGGGCCTTGAAGTGGAGTCCGTTTCACACCTAGGTCAAGATCTCGTTGGTCCCGTGGTGGTGGCTCGAGTACTTACTGTCGAAGTACTCACAGAATTTAAGAAGCCCATTCGTTGGGTCAGCGTCGATGCTGGCGAAGGCGAACCTCGTTGGATGATTTGCGGAGCCCAGAATTTTGTCCCAGGAGATCTTGTGGTGGTCGTCAAGCCGGGCGCAACACTTCCTGGAGGATTTGCTATTACGGCTCGTGAAACATATGGGCATACAAGTAACGGAATGATCTGTTCTTCAAAAGAACTCGGGCTCGGAGAAGATCACTCAGGAATCATTGTGCTTCCTGAAGGGTCAGCCAATCTCGGAGACGATGCGATTGCACTTCTCGGACTGCAGGATTCAGTCGTTGACCTCGCCGTCACCCCAGATCGCGGATATGCGCTCTCGATGCGTGGCATCGCACGCGAAGTAGCCACCGCTTTCTCTCTGGAATTCAAGGATCCCGTTTCAAAGTATTCGCTAGCTAAAATTGGCACCTCGATCAAAGCAGAAATCAACGACACAACTGGAGCTGACAGATTAGTGCTTAGCTCAGTAAGCGGATGGGATTCGGCTGCGCCTTCTCCGCTTTGGATGCAGACTCGTCTCACACTTTGTGGAATGCGCCCCATCTCATTAGCGGTAGATGTCACTAATTACGTGATGCTTGAACTGGGCCAGCCCCTTCATGCTTTTGATGCACAGAAGGTTCACGGCACCTTGCGCGTCAGGCGAGCGGTTTCCGGAGAGAAGCTTGAAACGTTGGACCATGTAAAGCGACCGCTGATTTCTGATGATCTCTTGATAGCAGACGATCAAGGCCCGTTGGCACTTGCTGGAACTATGGGTGGCCTGGAGAGCGAAATTTCAGATTCCACAAGCTCCATACTGCTGGAGGCGGCACATTTTTCTCCCACAACAGTGGGGCGTATGTCCCGTAGGCATAAACTTTCTAGTGAAGCATCACGCCGTCTTGAACGCGGAGTAGATCACAATCTGCCACCTGCGGCGTCGGCAAGAGCAATATCCCTCCTTTGCGAATTTGGTGGGGGAGTTCATAACACTTCGATAGATGTAGATAATCGCAGGATTCAAGGATCCATAAATTTCGATCCGCAATATGCATCGCGATTGGTGGGGTATTCATACTCAATTGAATCCGTTGAGTCACACCTTCGCTCTGTGGGTTGTGAGATCTCAAAGGGTGAAAAATGGGCAATCACTCCGCCTAGTTGGCGTCCGGACCTCACTATTTCTGAGGACCTTGTTGAAGAAGTAGCTCGGCTCGAAGGATACGAAAAGATTCCATCTGTCATGTTGACTCAATCCTCGAGTCGAGGTCTGACTGCTGTGCAACGTGCGCGACGAAATATCGGACGCACATTGGCGAGTCACGATTTTGTTGAAGTGTTGAATTACCCATTTCACGGCAGTGAAATACTAGATTCATTTGGAGTGGAAAAGAATGACTCTCGGCGCAATCTCATTGCCCTTATCAATCCGATCAGTGAGGAAGAGCCATTCTTGCGCAGTACTCTGCTGCCCGGGCTCTTTGCAACTCTCAAGCGCAATATTGGTCGCGGCGCCAAACAAGTAGCGCTCTTTGAAATGGGCTCACTCTTCTTCGATGAAGGTTTCACGAAATCGCCAACGATCGGCGTCGACAAGGCACCTACCTCTGCAGAATTGACTGCGCTGATGGGATCGATTCCACGGCAACCGCAGAGTGTGGCTGGTGTACTTGCCGGAGCTCGCGAGAGTGAAGGATGGCAAGGCAAGTCCCTACCTTCGTCATGGAGTGACGCAGTGGCCGCTGCCTCTGCCGTTGTCGAATCACTAGGCGCAAGAGTCGAGGTCCGCAGCGCGGAGATGACGCCGTGGCACCCGGGTCGAGGAGCTGCGATTTACGCAGACGGGGATTTAGTGGGCTACGCCGGCGAGATTCATCCTCGAGTACTTAAGAATTTGGATCTACCGACGCGCACATCTGCCTTCGAGATCGATCTCGACCGTCTCGGGGTAGCGCGGCCAGTACACGCGCCGATTTTCTCGATTCAGCCACCCGCAATTCAAGATATTGCGCTGATCGTTGCCGAAACGGTGGCCACCGGCGAGGTGGTCGAAGCGCTCGTCGCTGGAGGCGGGGCAGAGCTAGAACAGGTGGAGCTCTTCGATCGCTATGCAGGGGAGCCCATCCCTGATGGCTCAGTTTCACTGGCATTTACGCTCACTTTTAGGGCACATGACCGCACTTTGACCGGAGATGAGGTCGCCGCCATGCGTTCAGCCGCGGTCTCAGAGGCGATAAGCCGGTGCGGGGCGACCCTCCGCGGTTAAGAATTATTATGCAATGTTCTGCATAATAATGTAGAATCAACCCATGAAACTACGGGTAAATATTGCAGGGGCGAGTGGGTACGCCGGTGGCGAGCTTTTGCGCTTGCTCGCAGACCATCCGCACTTCACGGTGGGACTTGCCGCCGCATCCAGCAATGCCGGTGAGCTCATCACGGCGCTTCATCCCGCTCTTCAAAGCTACGCAGGGCAACACTTTGTCTCGGCCGACGACTCGTCGCTAGGGGAGTGCGATGTACTTTTTACCGCGCTGCCGCACGGCGCCTCGGCTGCCTTAGTCAGCGCCCACCCCGGTATCGCTAAAGTCGTTGATCTTGGTGCTGACTTTCGACTCGCCAGCTCGAGCGATTGGCAGACATATTACGGTGGCCCCCATGCAGGGACATGGACTTATGGACTCCCGGAATTGCCCGGGGCACGCAGTGACATTGCGAGAAGTTCCAGAGTGGCAAATCCGGGTTGTTACGCAACTGCGCTCACGCTGGGAATCGCGCCGCTGCTCTCATCAGGTTTCGTCGATCCACAAGGCATCGTGGTAGTTGCCGCATCGGGAACTTCGGGCGCCGGTCGTAGTGCGAAGGTAAATCTGCTTGGAAGTGAAGTCATGGGCTCGATGACTTCCTACAAAGTGGGTGGCATTCATCAGCACACTCCGGAAGTGGAAGAGAACCTCAATAAGATTGCTAATTCTGCTGTGTCGCTCACATTCACACCGTTTTTGGCACCTATGTCGCGTGGAATATTGGCGGCGATAACAATGCGCATGAAGGGTGATCATGATACTCAGCAGTTGAAGAGTGCTTTCACTTCAATGTATAGCGATGAACCATTTATTCATGTCTTAGACAATCAGCCCGCAACTTCGTCCGTATATGGATCGAATAATGTGCACATCTCCGTTGCGTCGGATCTACGAGTAGGCCACGCAGTGGTCACGGTTGCCTTAGATAATTTGGTGAAGGGCGCTGCTGGCCAGGCCATTCAGAATGCCAACATTATGTGCAGATTTTCAGAGACCAGCGGGCTTACGGGACAGGGAGTAACTCCATGAGCGTCACTTTTGCAAAGGGTTTCATGGCGGCGGGTGTGGCTGCCGGACTGAAGAACTCTGGCAATAAGGATGTAGCCATCGTCCACAACCTCGGTCCAATTTTTGTGGGAGCTGCTCAGTTCACTTCAAATCGCGTGAAAGCGGCACCGGTCAAATGGAGCGAGCAAGTGATCGTCGATGGACGAGTTGATGCGGTTCTCCTTAACTCTGGAGGCGCAAATGCCTGCACGGGTAGCGATGGTTTTCTTGATACTCACCGAAGCGCGGAATATGTCGCAGATGCACTTGGCATTTCCGCCGCTGATCTAGTTGTGTGCAGTACTGGTCTGATCGGTGAGCGCCTTCCCATGGACCTATTGCTTGCAGGCGCATCGCATGCAGTAACGACACTGGCGGCAGATGGTGGATCTGATGCGGCATTAGCCATCATGACGACTGATACCAAGCCGAAAATGGCCACTTCACAGTTCGGTGAAATTCGAATTGGTGGAATGGCGAAGGGCGCGGGGATGCTAGCGCCTTCACTTGCCACCATGTTGGTCGTCATAACTACAGACGCCGTTCTCGACATGACGCAGTTAGATATGGCCCTACAAGATGCCTGCAACGGCTCCTTTAATCGTTTGGATTCAGATGGCTGTCAATCTACAAATGACACGGTCCTCTTAATGGCCTCTGGTGCTTCAGGAGTCGTACCCGATTTGGCTGAATTCACTAAGGCTCTTTCGGAAGTAACAATGAGTTTGGCGCTGCAATTGCAATCGGATGCTGAAGGAGTCTCAAAGGAAGTCTTCATCACGACAATTCATGCATCATCAATAGCAGATGCCGAAGAGGTCGGGCGGGCTTGTGCACGCAATAATTTATTGAAATGCGCTTTGCATGGTGAAGATCCCAATTGGGGGAGGGTGCTCGCTGCTGTGGGAACGACCTCCGCGCTCTTTGATCCTGATCGCATCGACGTATCAATGAATGGCGTTACGATTTGTCGTAATGGTGGCATTGGTGATGATCGCTCCTTGGTCGATCTTTCTGGCCGCAAGATTGAGATTGTTATTGATCTTCGTGCTGGTTCTGAGTCGGCCACCATTATGACTAACGATCTCACTGCAGAGTATGTCCATGAGAATTCGGTCTACTCGTCATGATCGTCATAAAGTACGGCGGTAATGCAATGACTGATACAGCATTGAAGAATTCCTTTGCCTCCGAAATTGTTGCACTGCAGGCAGAGGGCTTGGCCCCTGTCGTTGTGCACGGTGGAGGTCCACAGATTTCTGCGATGTTGAAGAAGCTACGCCTGGAGGGAGAGTTTCGCGGTGGTTACCGGGTTACTACTGCAGAGGTTGCTCTGGTCGTTCGCACCGTTCTTGCAGGTGAAGTGCGCAGCGAGATTGTTGCCCTCGTCAATTCGTCTGGTGGAAGGGCCGTCGGAGTGGGCGGCGATGATGGATCACTTTTTGTTGCAGCTAAACGCAAAGTACTGGTTGATGGTGTGCAGACAGATATTGGTCTAGTGGGGGACGTTGTGAAGGTCGATGGGACCATTATTCACTCACTTCTTGATGCCGGATTTACCCCGGTGGTTTCTTCATATGCAAGCGATTCCGATGGACAAGTCCTGAATGTGAACGCAGATACGGCAGCTGGGACTCTTGCAGGAGCACTATCTGCTACGACTCT
>WLIL01000040.1 GCA_009702245.1 Actinomycetota bacterium | reverse complement strand
GTTTCCGAGACTTTAGGCATGCGGAACCATTTGTCTTTAAAGTGCCAGTTGATTCTAAACTGATCATTTGAATACCACTTTAACCACTCATCAACTTTGCGCATCTCATCCATGTATATCGTAGATGGCGAACCAATACCCTGCACGTCTGGAAAATCAATTCCAAGTATAGAAATGTCTATCGATCCTTTGAACGGAAAAATATTTTTGGTTATTGGATAAGCGATTGCCAATTGCGCACCTGCTTCGGTAATAGTTGTCCTTTTATCCGGCGCGCGACAGGCCTCTATAGTGTCCACCGAAGCTGGGGAAAGAAGAACCTCAGGTGTTGGTGTTGGTGTTGGTGTTGGTGTTGGTGTTGGTGTTGGTGTTCGTGTGGGAGCGGCTACTGGAGTGCGAGTAGGTGCCGGCTTGGGGATAGCAACTCCCTTATTCCACACAAGCTTGTTTCCGCTCTTCACGCAAGTAAACTTCTTTTCTCCCGTGGTTTGTGTTGCTCCTGCTTTAGGGCATGAGGCTCCCGATGTGGCGGCATAGGTAGGAGCTAGGGGCAGTGCGAGAGAAATGAGGAGAACTCCCGCGGTCAAACTGGGGGACAGTTTCATACTCATGTATAACAGACCCCTCAACTAGACGGCTGCAAATTCCCTGCGGAATATAAGAAGAAGTGATCAAGTGAATAGCTATTTTCTTGGGCAAAACTTGGCATCGGTTGAAATTGTTTTCTGGCTTGGGGCCTGGCAAAAGCCAGCTCAGCAGCCAAGATGGCGGAGGCGGCGAGATTTGAACTCGCGATGGGCTTGAGGCCCAAACCGCATTAGCAGTGCGGCGCCATAGACCGGGCTAGGCGACGCCTCCACGCGGTCCGCCCCAAAACGCCAAGGCTCTAGGGAAGAACGCTCTGTGAGGGTACCGTCTGAGGTAAAAGTAGAGCAAAGCGAAAGGTGTACCCGTGTCCTTCCACCCAGACCAGATCCGCTCCCAATACCCCGCTCTCCAAGATGGTGTGGCTTGGCTCGACGGCGCCGCCGGCACCCAAGTCCCGACCAGCGTGATTGAGGCTATTGCAGGCGCATATCGCCATGGAATCGGCAATACGGGAGGTGCTTTCCCGGCCTCTCGCTACAGCGAAGAGATCCAGTGGGGAGCCCGGGAAGCAGTTGCTGACCTCGTCGGCGGTGTGGCCGAGGGTGTCTTCTTTGCCCAGAGTGCGACCACTATCACCTATCACATCAGTCGGACCCTGGCGCAGGGCTGGGTGGCTGGCGATGAAGTGATCGTCTCTCGTCTTGATCACGATTCAAATGTGCGTCCTTGGGTTCAAGCTGCGGAGAGTGCCGGCGCCACAGTGCGTTGGGCAGAGATTGATTTAGAAACCGGTGAACTACCTGCCGATCAATACAAAGAATTAGTAAACGGTCGCACCAAAGTGGTTGCAGTGACCGCGGCCTCGAATGTTCTGGGCACGAAGCCCGATATTTCACGCATCGCCGAGATCGCACATTCCGCCGGTGCATTCATTTACGTGGATGGTGTGCACGCTACTCCACACTTCCCTATCGACATCAATGCAATGTCTGCAGATTTTTATATGACGAGCGCCTACAAGTGGCAAGGTCCGCACATCGCTGCACTTGCCGCAGATCCAAAACTTCTACAATCACTTACGCCACGAAAGCTCGCATCTTCCACACCTGACTCACCCAACAAGTATGAGTTAGGTACGCCACCCTTTGCAGATCTCGCAGGAGTGAGCGCTGCGGTGGATCATATGGCAGGTTTAGAAGGTAGTAGCGGTACCCGACGCGAGCGCATCACTGCCTCCATGACATCCGTAGCTGCATTCCAAAAAGCGTTGGCAGGTCACATGCTTGATTCGCTGCGCGCGATGCCTAAGGTTCATGTCATTGGAAAGCTCAAAGATAAAACACCCACTGCATACTTCACCGTCGCTGGGTATGAACCACTTCAAGTTGCGCAGAAACTTTCTGAGGGTGGCGTCAATGTGTGGAATGGCCACAACTACGCTTGGGAAGTTACTGCCGCCCTGGGTATACGCGATAAGGGAAGTGCAGTCCGTGCCGGTCTGAGCCTTTATAACAATAAAGACGACGTAGAGCGATTACTAAAGATTGTTGGCTCGCTCTAACGCCACTCGTGACGGACGTGGCCGAGGTGATCGCGCATAATCTTCTCGGCGAGCGCAGCATTCTTATTCTCGATAGCGTGCAAGAGAAGGTTGTGCTCTTCGCTGCTCTGCGCAAGTTCGCCCTTCTCGGCAATCTGACGTAATCCAAAGAGCCTTGCTTGACTTCGCAATTGCGCCACGGTCTCCACGAGTCGCTTATTTCCGGTCGCCTCGATTACTGCCAGGTGGAATTGTCGATCGGCTTCGAGGTACTCCTCGATCTTTCCAGCGGCCGCATGTTGGGAGATGGTCGCAGCTAACTCCCGTAAGTGGGCCAGTTGCTCGGGCGTCGCGGATTTAGCCACCATGGCAACGGCTGGCGGCTCCAAGAGATCGCGCATACTGGCGATCTCGTCAAGATCTTGCACGGAAGGCTCCACCACTCGGAAGCCTTTATTCTTCACCGGCTTGAGTAAGCCCTCTTTGACTAAATCGAGGAGCGCTTCTCGTACAGGCGTGACCGACACGGCGTATCGCTCTGCGAGCGCAGGGGCGGAGTGCACTTCACCAGGGGCCATGTGACCCGCGATGATCGATGCACGCACTCCTGCCGCGACCTGTTCCTTGAGCGTGGGCTCAACGATTAACTTATTCATTGAACTTCTTAGAGTCCTTGATGTGGATGTAAATGATTCTTCGGTGGAACGAAGGTCTCCTTGATGGAGCGTGCGCTCACCCAACGAAGCAAGTTCTGTGCCGAACCGGCTTTGTCATTCGTACCAGATGCACGTGCGCCACCAAATGGCTGTTGACCCACGACGGCGCCCGTGGGCTTGTCATTGATGTAGTAATTGCCAGCAGCAAATCGCAACGCTTCAGATGCATGATTGATCGCTTCACGATCTTGAGCTATGAATGCACCTGTGAGGGCGTACGGAGCAATCGATTCCATCTGCGCGAGAACCTTGTCGTAATCTGCATCGGGGTAGACGTAGATCGCAAGGAACGGCCCGAAGTACTCGTCGGTAAATACTTCGTGAGCTGGATCGGTGCACGTCACCAGTGTGGGTTCAACGAAGTAGCCGATGCTGTCATCACATGTACCGCCGGCAAGCACTTCGACCTTGGGATCGTTAGCTACTCGCTCGAGCACACCCTTGAGGCGTGCAAAGGCACGATGATCAATGACTGCGCCCATGAAGTTATCGAAATTAGCGGGATCACCCATTGAAAGATGATTGACAGCGCCTACGAGTGAATCTTTCAACTTAGGCCAGAGTGATGCGGGTACGTATGCGCGTGAAGCCGCAGAACACTTCTGTCCTTGGTATTCAAAAGAGCCACGAATGAGCGCAGTACGCAGCACATCTACATCAGCACTTGGATGAGCAAAGACGAAGTCTTTCCCGCCGGTCTCACCAACAAGGCGTGGATAGGTTTTGTAATTGGCGATGTTCTCTCCCACCGTCTTCCACAGGTGTTGGAAGACGCCCGTGGAGCCGGTGAAGTGAATACCTGCAAGATCTGGATGGGCAAGTGCTGCATCAGAAATCTCACCAGCATCTCCTGGCACCAAGTTGATAACGCCCGCCGGTAGACCTGCTTCGATCAAGAGCTCCATCGTGAGTGAGGCGGCGAGCATTTGCGTGTGCGCTGGCTTCCAAATAACCACGTTACCCATGAGTGCAGGTGCGGTGGGTAGGTTTCCAGCAATTGCGGTGAAGTTAAACGGGGTAATCGCATAAACAAAGCCTTCGAGTGGGCGGTAATCGCTGCGATTCCACACACCTGGGCTAGAGATCGGTTGATCGGCCAAGATCTGCCGTGCGAAGTGCACGTTGAAGCGCCAAAAATCAATGAGTTCACATGCAGCATCAATCTCCGCTTGAAAACAGGTCTTGGATTGGCCGAGCATGGTCGCGGCCAGGATGCGATCGCGCCAAGGCCCAGCAAGAAGATCGGCTGCCTTGAGGAAGATGGCGGCGCGATCATCGAAATCTAATTCACGCCAAGCCGGGGCGGCCTTCATCGCCGCTTCGATAGCTTCCTTAGTGTCGGCGCCGTTTGCACCCTTTACTTTCCCAATGAGGTGATGGCGGTTTTGTGGCGAGCGCACCTCGAACTCAGCACCTTTACCTGGCCTCGCTACATTGTTAATAACAAGTGGCATGGAATGCGTCACTGCAGTCATCTCAGCGAGCGCCGTCTCTAACGACTCGCGCCACTTACTTCCTGGCTCAAAGAGGTGAATGGGTTCGTTTACTGGCACGGGGACATTACTAATTGCATCCATTAATCAATCGCCTTCGTTCCTGATCCTAGAGTGATGGTTCGAGTTACTGAGTAGAAGCGCATGGCATCTTTGCCTTGTTCGCGCTGTCCATATGAAGAATCTTTAGTACCACCAAAGGGTGCATGGAAATCAACGCCCGCGGTGGGAGAGTTCACTTTCACCATTCCGGTGCGAAGTGATGTTGCCGCACGAATGATCGCTTCAATATCGCGGCCATGGATACTTGCGGTGAGTCCGTATCGCACACCGTTTGCCATAGTGATCGCATCGTCCACGCTCTTCACACGAGTGATCGATGCAAATGGCGCAAAGACTTCCTCTTGCATCAATTCATCATCCAGTTTGAGACCGGTGACAATTGCAGGCTTTGCAAACCAACCGTTATCACCAAAGTTGCCACCACCAGTAAGAATGCGTCCACCACGTGCCGCTGCAGCAGCTGCGGCGTCAGTGAATTCAGTGCGCGCCACTTCGTTGATGAGCGGTCCTACGAGTACACCTTCTTGCGCAGGGTCTGCAGGTGCCATTGCTTCGACAGCCGCCACGATGGCATCACTGACTTCAACAAAACGCTTTTCATCTCCGACCACAATGAAACGAGAAGTCGCGGTGCACTTTTGTCCAGCAAAGACCATCGACGCCTGAGAAAGATGGGTGGCGGTGAGTGCAAGATCTGCATCCGGCAAGACGATGGCGGGGTTCTGTCCGCCCATTTCAGCTTGTACGGGCTTCCCAGCGCCAGCAGCGGTGGCAACAACGCTCTGACCGACCGAGACAGAACCAGTAAAGGAGATGACGTCTGCTTGAGTGATGAGAGCATTCGCAGTGCCACGGTGGCCGGGGGTAATAAGGAAGAGATCCTTGGGCAAGGTCTTCTCGAAGAGTTCAGCGACCCGGAGTGCGACACCCAATGCCTCGGTACTTGGCTTAAGAACTACCGAGTTACCAGCGGCGAGCGCAGGAGCTGCCTTCCAGAGCGGAATAGCGATAGGGAAGTTCCATGGAGTGATGAGACCAGCGACTCCATGGGGAACGCGTTGCGTAATCAAGAAACCCGGAGTGGTTGGTGGAATTGTTTCGCCATTGGGATCAATCGCTGCTTGCGCGTAGTAATCCAAGATGGCAATCGCGCGTCCTACTTCGCCGCGGGCTTCGACAATCGGTTTACCTACTTCGCGCACGATCAAGTCAGTTAATTCTTGTGAGTGAGCACGCAATGCGTTTGCGCTCTCACGAAGTGCGTTTGAACGTGCCATCGCATTAGCGCCCCACTCCTTCTGGGCAGCTCGCGAGCGCGCGATGATGTTGACCATCTCCTCCGGTGTTACTTCCGGAACTGATGCAACAACATCACTGGGATTTTGTGGACTGGTACTGGTAATCACGTGCGCTCCTAAACGAGGAAACCGGCGGGGAAGGGATCTTGAGGATCAAGACGCCATTGAGCAGTACCCATCACCCATGCACGACCCGTGATGGTGGGAATAATTGCATCGAAGGTGCCGACCTTTGCGCGGCCAGCAATACGACCTTGGAATTGTGAACCGATCCACGATTCATTGATCAAAGTATCTGAATCTTTCATCAATCCACGCGTCACCATCTGTGCCATACGCGCGCTCGTTCCAGTGCCGCACGGTGAACGATCAAACCAACCTGGATGAATAGCCATGGCATTCTTCCAATGGAACGCGTTACTTCCTGGTGAAATGAAATCTACGTGATGACAAAGTTTGATCTCAGGATTCTCTGGATGTACCGGTGGGTTCTGTGCATTGATCGCATCAGAGATTGCTAAACCGGCATCAAGAAAGCGCTGGCCGTTCTCACGCTTGAATTCAATACCCACTTGATCCGCGTCAATGATGGCGTAGAAGTTTCCGCCGTAGGCCATGTCATAAGTGACCTCGCCAAATCCAGGAACGTTTACCTTCTGATCTAGCCCTAACGTAAATGAGGCGACGTTCGTAATGGTGACGTTTTCGGCTTTACCGTGTGCCACCTGTACATCGACAGTGACGAGCCCAGCGGGGGTATCAAGGCGCACGGTGGTGATGGGCTCGACTACCTCCACCATTCCGGTCTCTACCAAGACGGTGGCAACGCCAATAGTTCCGTGGCCACACATCGGAAGGCAGCCGCTGACCTCGATATAGAGCACTCCCCAGTCGGCGTCAGGACGCGTCGATGGCTGCAAGATCGCGCCACTCATTGCCGAATGTCCACGAGGCTCGTACATCAAGAGCGTGCGGAGATCATCCATGTGTTCCAGGAAGTAGGCGCGTCGTTCAAACATCGAGTTACCCGGTATGGGTGCGACACCACCCACTACGACGCGGGTGGGCATTCCTTCCGTATGTGATTCAACGGTGTGAATGACTCGGTTGACCGGACGCATATTTACTTACGATTCTTGAAGAAGGCAGCTGCGCGCTCAATGTCTTTACGGCACTTCGCATCATCTACTGCTGGAAGTGGGAGACGTGGCAAACGCGTGGGCCCGCCATAACGACCAAGAACATCCATCGCGAGTTTGATAGCTTGAATGAATTCCTTCTTGGAATCCCAGTGGAAGAGATCGTGCACTTCGGCATACATCTTGCTGGCTTCCGCAAAATTTCCATCAATAACTAATTGGTAGAGTTCGGCAGATTCGCGTGGCATCGCATTAGGGAAACCAGCAATCCAACCCACAATGCCAGCAGTTCCCAGCTCTAAGAGCACATCGTCGGCGCCGACAAGTACTTCGATGCGAGGTGCCAACGAATGTAATTGCCAGATGCGACGTACATCGCCCGAGAATTCTTTAATAGCAACAACGTTGGGAACTTCATCAGCAATGCGTGCAACAAGTGTGGGAGTCAGATCGACTTTGGTATCAAAAGGATTGTTGTAAGCCACGATCGGAATACCCACGCGACCAACTTCTTTGTAATGCGCGATCACTTCATCATCATTTGCTTTATACGCATTAGGTGGGAGGAGCATGACGGCGTGTGCACCAGCCTTTGCTGCTTGTTCTGCCCACTTGCGCGATTCACCAGCGCCATAAGCGCCCACACCGGGCACTACAGAAAAACCGGCAGGTGCAGCAGCCACAGCTGTCGTTACCATCGCCGCGCGTTCGGTCTCGGTAAGTACTTGGTACTCACCGAGTGATCCGTTAGGGACAACGCCATGAGTGTTGTTGGCAGCGAGCCAAGCGACGTGCTCGGCGTACTTATCTAGATCTACCGAGAGATCAGCGCGGTAGGGGGTTGCGGTCGCGGTGAGGATTCCATGCCAGGGCTTCGATTGAGTCATGTCCCTAGAGTAATATATTACTAGGGGTCCCCGTCAAGGTAGGCTACTTTTATCTTTTCTCGCCATCTCCTAAGGACCGCAATGAACCAACCTCCGAAGCTCAATATCGGCTCACACGACCTGCCAGTGAGCGCGAAATTAGCCGACTTCATGATGACCGGTTGGGCAGACACTGAGCGCACCGATGTACGCCCGCTCCCTTGCGTGCCCTTCACGGCTCCAAGGCGCGAGAAGCTCTCCGCCCTCTTTGCTGGGCACCGCCTAGTCATTCCTGCTGGCACTTTCAAGGTGCGCGCTAACGACACAGATTATCGCTTTCGCCCACACTCGGCTTTTGCCTGGCTCACTGGCATTCCTGGGAGCGAAGCTGTTCCTGACACTGTGCTCGTCTTTGAGCCACATGGAAACGGTCACGATATCTACCTCTACTTACATCCACGCAGTTCTCGCGAGAGTGCGGAATTCTTCCGCGATCGTCGACATGGTGAACTTTGGGTCGGTCGTAACCCCACCGCTAAAGAAGCGGAAGTAGCGTACGGAATCAAAGTGCGACACATCAACGACTTAGCTACGGACATTGCGGGTAAGAGCGACACCATCTTGGTACGCGGAGAAGATGTAAAAGTTGATGGGCTAATCGGCGCACATGAGCGCGAAGGTGAACTTCTCCAGATGCTCGCTGAGTTACGACTTATTAAGGATGACTACGAATTAGAAGAGATGCGCAAAGCGGTCGAAGCAACTGTTCGCGGATTTGAAGATGTAGTCCGCGCACTTCCTGATGCCATGAAGAGTGAACGTGGTGAGCGCATCATCGAAGGCGCTTTCTATACCCGTGCACGTACTGACGGAAATGACGTAGGTTACGACACCATTGCGGCGTCAGGTGCACATGCTTGCATCTTGCACTGGATGCGAAACGACGGCGAAGTTAATGATGGAGATCTTCTTCTACTCGACGCAGGTGTTGAAGTGGAGTCGCTTTACACATCAGATGTCACCCGCACGCTTCCGGTAAATGGCAAGTTCACTGATGCGCAGCGCAAAATCTACCAATTGGTCTACGACGCTCAAGAAGCGGCACTTGCCACCATCAAGCCAGGTGCGAAGTTTCGCGATTTCCACCGCGCCTCACAACGAGTCATCGCCAAGGGCCTCGAAGAGTGGGGAATTCTTCCGATCCCAGCCGAAGAGTCACTCGATCCTGAGGTAGGCCTCCACCGTCGCTGGACGCTCTGCTCTACTGGCCACATGCTCGGCATTGATGTGCACGACTGCGCCAAAGCGCGCGCTGATCAATATCTCGATGGCGTTCTTGAGGTAGGTCACGTGCTTACCGTTGAACCAGGCCTCTACTTGCAACCCGATGATCTCTTGCTACCTGAAGAGCTTCGCGGAATCGGCATCCGTATCGAAGACGACATTGTGGTCACCGAAGACGGCTACGAGCTACTTACCAAGGATTTGCCTCGTCATCCTGACGAGATCGAAAAATGGATGGCTCGCTTACTCGAAAACCGTTGAGTTATTCTCGCTGCCTTACCGCCAGATAAGTGCGATGCCCGCTGTGGCTACGTCAGAAGTTCGTTTCGCACGTGAGGTGGAGATCGCTCCATTCTTCTTAGTCTGCGCTGCGGCCATCTCACTCTTGAATGTTGCATTAAAAGTAAGCACTAGCTTGGGATCCGTAGCAAGAGCCGCCTTCTGCTTTGCGATCGCCGCATTGATCTCGCTCTGATAGGTCGCTTCGATCGCATTCATCTCCTTGGTCTGAGTTGCGCGCAAGGAAATCGCTAACGGAGAATCAGTCGACATAGATGCTACGGGCGCGACTCCACCTTGATTGGCTACCACTCTGCACGTGAGAACGTTACCTGAGGTGAGAGCCGTTAGATCTGTCTTTAACCATGAGACTGAAGTCCCGGTAACTGCGGGTTTCGATGAGCTAAAAGCCACCCCATTCACCATAAGGAAAACGTTTGCGATTGTGGGTGCAGCCAGGACGGGGGTGATCCCCTTCATCATGTACGCAAAGGTTCCACGACTACACGTGACGCTGCTGGAATTCTGAGAAATTTTTGGTGGTGTGATTATTCGCAGGTACGAACGCTTGGCGTAGATCGCATAGAGAGTGGTATTCCCCGAAAGCGGGAAGGTGGCCCCACTGCCATAATTATCAGCGGATCCATCCTCTGTAAGACTCCACTGATCGAAAACTAGGTCTCCATTAACAAGGTTCGATGGATTAGCATCAAGAGTAATGTTTCCATCAACTCCACTTTGTGGGTTGGGCACATCGCCCGTGCCGCCGTTCGCATTGTAAGTAATTGTTGAACGCCACTTGGCATATAAAGTCACATTTCCGGTCAGTGGAAATGCGCCAACTCCTGGAGCGTATGTTGTACCTGTTCCTTGCTGATTAGTATTCCAGCCGGCGAAGGAGTGAGCATTTTTTTCGAGTGGGTTCACTCCGTTATTAGCTGGCAAAGTTACATTTGAGTCGACCGCCGCTGGAGTTGCCGCAGGCGGTGTTCCACTCGTTTGATTATTTCCGTCAAACGTCACTCGCGAGGTCCACTTCGCGTAGAGGGTGATATCACCTGCGACCGTGAAGTCGGCTCCCACTGCATAAGAGGTCCCTAAACCAGTGTTAAGTGTGTTCCATCCGGCAAAAGAATGACCACTCTTTTCAAGAAGGCCACTATTCGTAGCTAGTGCATTAACTCCAGGAACAACCGATTGCACAGCAGGAACGTCTCCGGCAGTTGCTCCATTTGCATGGTACGTGATGGATGCCGACCACTTTGCATAAAGTGCTAAATCCTCTGTCGGGGTGATGGCATCCCCTGGTTGATAGGTGATGCTGCCCTTCCCATTGGATTGAGTATTCCAACCCGCAAAGCTATATCCCGTGAGTTCTAAATTTCCCGAGTTTGAGGGGGCATTAACGCTCAGTGTTTTGGTCACTTCAGCAGCTGGAGGCACCGTTCCAGACGAGGCTGGATTCTTGTTATATGTAACCGTCCATGAAGGCAGGATCACATCGAAGTTATGTTTGATTGTGGTGGCTGGAGCATAGATCGCGGTGCCCTCTTGTTTTGCCCAAATTTCGCATGGCCCCGCACTTACTAAATTGATGTCTAGCTCAGTGATGGTGCATACATCAAGTGTCTGGGAGACCAGTTGGACGGCTAGATTTGAATCGGCCGAAGCGTTCGATGCAATGGTCTTGGGGTTAGTAGTAAGGATCTGTCTTCCTGGGTCTGCGAAAGTGACTGACTGAGCCGAGCGACCAGAGACGTGCACCGTTCTTTCAACACTCGTTGCCTTCGAATATGTGGAATCACCCGACTGTGAGGCGGTAATCACACAATCGCCTTCGGCTTCGGTGCGAATCTTTGTTCCGTCTACGATCGTGCAGACGCCTGTTTGCGCTGACTCTAGTGAAACCGTAAGTCCAGAGTCCGAAGAGGCACCCGCGTCAAAGGTCACTCCTGCGGCCCGGGTTCCCGGATCCGGAAAGGTGATGGCTTGAGATTGGTTTGTTACAGAGATTCCAAGTTCGTAATCCGCGCCGTTATAAACAAGTCCATCATGAACTCGGAATTTTATCACCACTGAATCCGACCCCGTGAAACGTAGATTCTCTAAGTCAATATCTGAAGTAAGAATTTCTTCATTGAGCGTCACGCCTCGCCACGTGCCAGATACTCGATGCTGAAACGATCCAGCTACAGGAAGTTCCGTAATCTTGACTTTATAGAACGGGTTGGAATCTCCGTCTGTAAAAGAAGCAGCACCAAAATCATTCCTAGTGAGCGTAGTAGCGCTTCCCGCAGTGAGAACAGCAGTGGTATTCGCGGCACTGGGAACTACGTTTGCGGGGTTGTTAACAATGCTGATACCAATTGCAGGGG
>WLIL01000004.1 GCA_009702245.1 Actinomycetota bacterium | reverse complement strand
TAGAACACTGAAGACCAGAACCAGAACCAGAACCAGAACCAGAACCAGAACTACTGCCACCGCTGTTCGTGGATGATGCCGATGAGGTCTTACAAGAGTTACTCGACGCCTCATAGACAGCGGGTGCGTTACATACCGGAGCCACTGGAGCAACTGGGACTGTAGCCGTCGGGACTGAAGGAGCGCACGAAGTCCCATTCCAGGCAGTCGCCGGTCCGCAGTTAGGAGGGGTAGTTGGCGCCGGCGGCGTCACGCAATAAGTTTGTGCTGGATCAGGAACCTGCCCCCCGAAACATTCAAGTGCTGAGGCGGGGGCGGCCGTGATGACTGCGGGCACGGCAACTAGCGCGGAGAGCCCAAAGATAATCGCGGCTATACCTGCGATACGGCGCATGGCTGACCTGCCTTAATGAGCGATTTGTCCAATCTATCTGAAGTAATATAGCCCCGGTACTCAAATCCGTCACCACGCGCATCGCCGAAAACTGCTATCCCCAGGAAATTCACCAGAAGAGTCTGGCGAATAACTCCCTAAACTCCCGATTTGGGGAGGAATTGCGCCGTATCTGGCGGCAACGTTAAACCTAAGACTTTGCCATTAGCGAGGATCCGCCATCTAAAAGTTTTTTCACCCACAGATTTGACTGGATATTTAGCTACATAGGAGTAGGGGTATTTTGGATTTGTGCATTTGCCTTTGAGTGCGTTCGTCTGAGCAACTTTTACCCAGCTCTTTCCGCGCAACTCTTCGAGTATCCCCGTGCTAGAAGTTTGCCAGCACCTTGATTCTGGGCCGCCCCATGTGCTCCCGACAAAACAAGTCGTGGTATCACAGGAGTTCACCACTCGAATTATTTGATAAGTACATTTACCCACTCCACTTGCGTTGATGGGTTCAATACAAACAAAATAAAACGCATCTTTAAAAGTAGAAATATCAATAGACTTTTGCGCAGTCGGTAATGTGCGATCATAAATAACCGTCTTGGTGGTGCATTTATTCTCCGGGCAATCCCATATTCGCACCCGCTGAGAGGTGAGTGAATAGTCGCTTACCGCACTACCGAGCGACCACTGCAGCGCTCTGCGCACGGGGAACTTCTGCTCAGGAATGCCGCTGGCGATGCCTTCCACTGGCGCTGGCTCCACGCCAAAACTCCAACCTATATCTGGCACTCCGCCCTGCTTTATTTTTACCTTATAAGTTCCTCTCACAAGAGGATCCCTTGGAATGATGATGACCAAGTTCTCGCCCGTAAATGATTTCGCACCCGCGGGACCCATCACCGCATCAGTTGATTTGAATGTGTACTGCGTTTGCACACAGAGATCGTCCTCTGGGATCAATTCACCCTTCACGCCAGTGAGCTCTACCGAGACATCTTTCGTTGGATCTTTAAGCAGCGATGCGAATATAGGCAGCCCTGTGTAATTTTTATAATCCCCAGGGCAACCTTCTCGTGGTTCAGGAGACTCACCTGCGAAACGAGAGAGGCGCACCGTAGAGCCGTCACCGGGAAAGAAAATGTTCTTAGTACGTGTCGCGCCTGGTGTTAAACCAGCAACAACATTGAGACCCCAAAAAGTACGTCCCGTGTCGGCCTTAGCTGTCGCCAACGCGCTGCTCTTTAGTCCCTCACGCAATATTCCAATTGCATGAAAAGGTGCGGTCATCCACGCGTCCATCGCGCCGGCCTCACTCTCCTCGGCCCGTGCATCGGAAATAATATTGCTCGCTTTCCCGGCGCCTTCACCTTCCGTTGTGTAATGAGGGCTGGCGGGATTCTCAGTGTGTGGACTTGAGAATCCACCCACTCGAAGCACCTTGTCGGTGTTAATCAAGTAATCCAGATGGGCGTCGAGCGCCTTAGAGAGGGAGACATCCTTGGTGACCGGCTTCACTCCAGAAGCGGTCCGGTACCAATTCATGGTTTCAAACCAGCCCGCAGTGAGTCCAGGAAGAGGGCTCTCGGCTTTAACCGCAGCATTACTTCCGGTGAGCGAAACGAGGCTACCCAGCATGGCTAGCAGGAGAGCCCCTGGGAGGGTGCGATTTCGCATTCCCTTACTTTAGGCGGAGAGTTCAGCATCCGCTCGCACAAATTAAACGCGCCCTTGCTCCCTCGGCGAGCACGCCCGAATTCGATGCGCCTATCGCCAGAAATTACCGCTTAGGCAGCTCCGACGATCAAGGTCTCAGAGTCGAACTCCCTGGCCACCAAAGCGTCATACTCAGAAATCTCTCGATCAGATCTAGCGCTCTCCCAGCCCAGGATCGGGGCCATCACTTGAGCCACGACGCGGGCTGCAGCCACACCGCGATCACTCACTTCAAGTGCAATGCGGGTGCGCCGCATCAACACATCGCTCACGTGGAGGGCTTTTTCGTGTGTCACCGCATAATGAATCTCTGCTCGAAGGTAGGGCAAGTTCGGATCAATCTGTTCAAGAAGTGATGCATCGAGTTTTGCTGGCTCTAGAACTTCCTCAAAGATTGAGCCATAGCGCGAAAGTAGATGTGTGATTACTTCACGTGAGAGAGAATTGGCCACCGCCAATGCCTCCACCCTATTAAGTAGAGCCGAGTATCCGTCTGCTCCAAGTAGAGCAATCTCCTCTGTACACGATTCAGGGACGATCCTCAACAAGTCACTTGCAGCTGCGTCGATAGCGTCTCGCGCCATGATGCGATAAGTCGTGTACTTTCCACCAGCCACACTGATCAATCCTTCAAGTGGGTGATCCACTACATGTTCTCGTGAAATTTTCGTTGTGCTACTCGCCTCCGTAGGTGCAACTAACGGCCGGATTCCGGCGTAAACAGAAATAACGTCAGTATGTCTAAGCGGATGACGAAGAACTTGATTCGCCTGCTCGATGATGTAATCAATATCTGCGCGGTTTGCGAGCGGCTCCTCCTTACTTCCGATCCACGGCGTATCGGTGGTGCCGACAATCCAAAACTCTTTCCACGGGATCACGAAGAGCACGCTCAGTGCAGTTTTGAGAATCACACCGGTTTTTAAGGAGATGGCGCTCTTGGGGAGCACGATGTGCACTCCCTTACTCATCGCGATGTCGTAGCCATGATTAACCCCAGCGGCTTCTTGGATCTTGCTATTCCAGATTCCCGCTGCGAGCACTGTCGTAGCGCTCTTGATTTCAAACTCCTGGCCACTTTCTCGATCACAGACTTTGACCCCAACGACGCGGCCGCCTTCTCGTATCAATGCGATCGCTTCCACTTGATTGGCAATCAAAGCCCCGTAACGTTCTGCAGTGCGAGCAATCGTGACGGTGTGCCTCGCGTCATCAACTTGAGCGTCGTAGTAGAGAATGCCACCTTTAAGAATGTCGCTCCGCAAAGCAGGCGCAACTTCGCGCATTTTTCGAGGGGAAATGTGTCGGTGCGCCGGAAGAATCCGCTCCTTGCCACGTAGTGCGTCATAGAGCGCGAGACCCGCGCCCACATACCATCGCTCTTTCAGACCCTCGTGTAACGGGAAAAGAAATGAAACCGGAGAGACTAAGTGCGGGGCAGTATGCCCGACCATCAATTCACGTTCCTTGAGCGCCTCACGAACTAATTTAAAGTCGTACTGCTCAAGATAACGAAGACCGCCGTGGATTAATTTACTAGAACGACTTGAAGTACCGCATGCAAAATCATTTGCTTCGATGAGGGCGACCCTTAGACCCCGAGTGGCTGCATCTAAAGCCGCACCTACCCCAGTAACGCCACCGCCGATCACGAGTACGTCAAATTCTGCAGAAGCTAATTTCTCTACAACAGATTCGCGGGAATAAAAATTCATTTACCCCACCCACACGCCACGAACGAAACTACTCACCCTCAACGGGGAAAGCACTAAGAATCTCTACGCCAGAAATATCACTCAAGACGGTAATCAGGTCGCCAGGGTCGCTACCTGGGATGTTGACTACAAAGTCATCGAGCGCTCGGCCATCTGAGTTCTCGACCACCGCAAGGCTGCGGATATTGCACCCGGCGAATCCGATGGCCGAAGCGACCATGCCGAGGGAGCCGGGACGGTCGGGCAGTGCGAGGCGGAGTTGATAGGTAGCCATTGCCCTATCCTTACAGAAGAGGTCGCCTTGTGAGGGCTGATAACACCACGTAGGCTAAGAACATACCTAGATCCGGACATACCGGACACATCCTGGGGGACTGATGAACGCGCCACTGACCGCTGATGCACTTCGTAAAGCCGTCTCCAATAATGAAATCGACACCGTGATTCTGGCGATCACCGATATGCAGGGGCGCCTTCAAGGGAAATTCATTCACGCGCAATTTTTCGTCGACGAGTGCCTCACACACGGAGCAGAAGGTTGCAATTACCTAATGGCCGTGGATGTAGATATGAATACCGTTGATGGGTACGAGATGTCTTCTTGGGAGAGCGGTTACGGCGACTTCGCCATGCAACCCGATCTCGACACGATGCGCATTATGCCGTGGCGTGAAAAGACTGTCATCGTGCTTGCAGACGTATTGAAACTTGATCACTCCCCCGTCACCGCATCACCTCGTCAAATCCTGCGCAAGCAAATCGAGCGTCTCAATGCACTCGGCATGCAAGCCCTCGTTGGCACAGAATTGGAATTCATCATCTTTGAAGATTCTTTTGAAGAGGCCTGGAATAAGGGATACAAGGACCTCAACCCCGGAAACCAGTACAACGTCGACTACTCGGTCCTTGGATCCTCCCGCGTGGAACCACTCGTGCGTGAAATTCGCAATGCCATGTACGAAGCTGGCATGGTGGTCGAATCCGCTAAGGGTGAGTGCAACTTAGGTCAACACGAAATCGCTTTCAAATATCGCGACGCATTAGGCACGTGCGATAACCATGTGATCTACAAAATGGGCTCCAAAGATATTGCCGCCCAACAAGGTAAATCACTCACCTTCATGGCGAAGTTCAACGAGCGCGAAGGCAACTCCTGCCACATCCATCTCTCTTTCCGTGGCCTTGACGACAGTTATGTGATGGCGGGCGATGGAGTTGAAGGCATGAGCACTCTCGGTGAGGCCTTTATCGCCGGCCAGATCGCCCATATGAAGGAACTCACGCTTCTTTACGCACCCAACATCAACTCGTATAAGCGCTATGTTCCAGGTTCCTTTGCGCCGACCTCAATCCGTTGGGGACGCGATAACCGCACCTGCGCCTTCCGCCTCGTCGGCCACGGCCCCTCACTTCGTTTAGAGAACCGCGTTCCTGGCGGGGATGTAAATCCTTATCTCGCAGTTGCCGGCATGATCGCCGCGGGCATTGATGGCATCGAGAAGAAAATGAAACTGGAGCCAGTCTTTACTGGCAATGCCTATGAATCTGACTCACCTCGAGTGCCATCAAATATGACCCAAGCACTTACGCTCTGGAGCGAAAGCTCGTGGATTGCCGAAACTTTCGGCAAAGATGTACAAGATCACTACACCAACATGGCCCAGGTGGAGTTGGCAGCCTTTGGCAAAGCCATCACCGACTGGGAGCGCGTCCGTAACTTCGAAAGGTTCTAATGTCTGCCACGTATGACGTCATCAATCCTGCTACTGAAGAACTCCACACCACTATCGGGCAATTAGATCTCGAACAAACGGATGCTGCCATCGCCCACGGCGCGAAGGCATTCACTACTTGGCGCGAAGTTGCACCTGGTGACCGAGCTAAAATGCTCCGCGCTTTTGCCGCCAAAGTCAGCGAACACCGCGAGGAACTCGCACAGATTGAAATTGCCAACTCGGGACACACTCTCGGCAATGCACTCTGGGAAGCCGATAACGTCGCCAACGTCTTGAATTACTACTCCGCAGCGCCCGAGCGCCTCTTCGGTCGACAAATTCCAGTTCCCGGCGGCATCGACTTCACCATCAAAGAACCACTAGGTGTGGTCGGCGTCATCGTGCCCTGGAACTTCCCGATGCCGATCGCTAGTTGGGGTTTTGCGCCCGCACTAGCGGCTGGCAACACGGTCGTATTAAAACCAGCAGAGCTCACGCCACTTTCGGCTGTCCGGTTGGGAGAACTCGCACTTGAAGCGGGCATCCCTGAACACGTCTTCCAAGTACTGCCAGGGCGCGGTTCCGTGGTGGGCAATCGCTTTGTCACCCACCCGTCAGTGCGCAAAGTTGTTTTCACTGGCTCGACCGAAGTGGGTAAGGGCATCATGCGTGGCTGCGCTGATCAAGTAAAGCGTGTCACTCTCGAGCTCGGCGGCAAGAGCGCCAACGTTATTTTCGCTGATGCTGACGTAGAGAAAGCCGCCGCATCTGCACCAGGCGCGGTCTTTGATAATGCCGGCCAAGATTGCTGTGCCCGTTCGCGCATCCTGGTCGAAAAGAGCGTCTTCGATAAATTCATGACGCACTTCGAAACTGCCGTGAAGGCATTCCGCGTGGAGGATCCACGACTTTCAACTGCCGACATGGGGCCACTCATCTCGAAGAAGCAATTCGATAGCGTTTCCGAGTATCTCGGCGAGAATGTGGCCTTCACCGGATCAAAGCCAGAGGGCAAGGGATATTGGATGGCCCCCACCGTTCTCACACCAAAGAACACGAAAGATCGCGCCTGGAATGAAGAAATCTTCGGCCCAGTAGTTTCCGTGATGCCTTTCGACAATGAAGCAGATGCCATCGCTAAGGCAAATGACACAGAGTTTGGCCTCTCCGGTTCCATTTGGACGCGCGATACTGGTCGCGCACTTCGGGTCTCGAGGGGAATTGAAACCGGAAATCTTTCGGTAAATAGCAACTCATCGGTGCGCTACTGGACTCCGTTCGGTGGCTTTAAGCAATCAGGTTTGGGTCGCGAGTTAGGGCCCGATGCAGTGGACGCCTTCACAGAAGTGAAGAACGTATTTATTTCAAGTGCAGAATAGCGAGGACGCATGAAGCGGTTAGAAGGACGTGTAGCAGTCATCACTGGCGCAGGTAGTGGTATCGGATATGCCACTGCTAAGCGCTTTGCAGATGAAGGCGCCAAAGTTGTTGTAGTAGATATGAACCCAGAGACTGGCAACGCAGTTGCCAAAGAAGTGGGCGGAATCTTCGTTGCGGCCGACGTTACCAATGAAGAGCAAGTTCAAGCGATGTACAAGACCGCATTTGATACATACGGTCGCATCGATATTGCCTTCAACAACGCCGGTATCTCACCACCCGACGATGACTCCATCCTCACTACTGGCATCGATGCTTGGCGTCGCGTGCAGGAAGTCAACCTCACTAGCGTCTATCTCTGTTGCAAGTACGTGCTCCCATACATGCAAAAGGGCGGCAAGGGTTCGATCATCAACACCGCTTCGTTCGTAGCGACTATGGGCGCTGCCACCTCGCAGATTTCCTACACCGCCTCCAAGGGTGGCGTGCTTGCAATGAGCCGTGAGCTCGGCGTGCAATTTGCTCGTGAAGGAATCCGTGTAAACGCACTCTCACCCGGACCTGTGAACACTCCGCTACTTCAAGAGCTTTTCGCTAAAGATAAAGAGCGTGCGGCTCGCCGACTCGTGCACATTCCTATGGGTCGCTTTGCACAACCAGAAGAAATTGCGGCAGCGGTGGCATTCCTGGCAAGTGATGACTCGTCCTTCATCACATCTTCGAACTTCTTGGTTGATGGCGGAATTTCTGGAGCGTACGTCACTCCGCTATAAATTCGCTGGCTTAATTTGTAGGGGCGGTGGTTGGGGTTAATCCCTGACCACCGTTTCTATTTCTTTGGGTCGAGAAAAACTTTTCCGGTGGTCTTGCGGGCCCTGAGATCCTCATGCGCACGTTTTGCTTCCGAAAGTGGATAACTTCCACCGATTACTGCCTTTACCTTGCCCGACTCCATCAATTCAAAGAGTTCAGCGAGTTGTGGAGCAATCATGCGATCGGGGCGAGCCATGCAATGCACCAGCCAAAAACCGATCACCGCACGCGAAGTTCCCATGAGCGCGCCAGCTTGAATAGGTTCGGGTGCCGAGCGCGAGGCCATTCCGAAAGTGACAAGCCGACCGAAAGGAGCAAGCGCCTGCAAACTTTGATCGAAGACCTTGCCACCGGTCATCTCAAGAACGATATTAACTTTCTTTCCTCCGTTAGCAGCCACAATCGCTGCGGTGAGATCTGCTTCTGCAGGATCAAGGACGGCGTCCGCCCCAAGAGATGTAACGAGTTCGCGTTTATCGGCAGAGGATGCACTTCCGATAACTTTCGCACCCCAGAGTTTTGCCAACTGCACTGCGATGGTGCCAACGCCACCGGCGGCGGCATGAACCAGCACGCTCTCGCCGCTTTGAAGGTGCGCACTGGTGCGGAGCAGATGCACTGCAGTGGTCCCTTGCAAAATGGCTGCGAGCGCCGCTCCATCGCTTACTCCATCTGGAATTGGAAAAGTAAGCGCCTCTGGAGCTGAAACAACTTCTGCATACCCGCCGCCAGGGACTAAGGCCACCACGCGTTGCCCACTCGCATCACGCCCGACCACTTCGGCACCTGGAATAAGTGGCAGAGTTTGCGGCGAAAGATAAGAGTTCTCCGCTTGATGCGAGTCGGCGTAATTGATACCACAAGCGCTTACTTCAATAAGGACTTCACCTGCGTGCCCAGTGGGGGCTGGAATATCAACAAGCTTTAATACTTCCGGTCCGCCAAATTCGGAGATTTGAATAGCCCTCATGCTGCTGCCTTGCGTGTTTTGACGATGTGGAGCGCGATCAACAATGCGCCGGCCACGAGGGAAACGATCGAAAGTGTTAACGGGCCTGAGAAGACTTTAGAAACAACCACCCCAGCGATTGAATTAGCCAGCCCCTCCTCCACTTGTGAGTTAGCCACCTTGGGTATGAGCAAAGAAATGAGTAAGAAGAATCCGCCATGGGCAAGTGCCATGATGCCAAGGCTCAAAGAGCGGCGGCGAGTGAATAGGAAGTAGAGGAATCCAAAACCTAAAGCGAGGAGCGCACTTACGATTGCTCCGGTGGTCGCTTTAGTTTTGGTGGCGCTGAGGTTTGGTAATGGAGAATCTTCGCCCAGCACAATCGGCTCCATATCTGCGATATCGCTCACAGGCACCGTGGCGTCACCGAGTTCACTGTTCAACGCATTGAGTGCCGATGTCAATATCGGTCGCACATCCACAGTGACGGTTCCTCTGTCCGAGGCGAGTGCGTCGGCCACGGAGTTTGCGATCGCACTTATTTTTTCTGCTGTTGCAGGATCTGCAAGCACTTTATCGAGTGCCGCCTCCAGGTAAAAACGCTTCTCCGCAATTACGGCAGCAGTTTCTGGATCAGCACCTTCAGCAAACTTATTGAGAAACTCAATTGCCAACCCACGCTGAACGTCTACATCAGCCATCGCCGACTGGGAAATTTCGCCCGCGGCGCCACCTCGCAAGAGCGTCCACCAAAGCCCCACAGAAATGATTGATAACGAGAGAGTGATCGAGAGCAAGATTCCAGAGATGATCTGGAGCGCAGGGTTCTTCTTCGAGGCTAAAGTCATGTGCTAAAGGTAGAGCCCGGTTCCCCCGCTGTCACTCAAGCGAGGCGAGGCCATGGCATGAATATCTCGTTCCCGGAGAAGTGTGTAGGACTGGCCACGGACTTCGACCTCACCCTGACCGTTGGGATCCTCCGGGTCATAAAGCACCCGATCCCCCACCTCCAGGGAGCGCACATTCGGCCCAGTGGCCACTACAACAGCCCAGGCGAGGCGCTTGCCGACCGAGGCTGTTGCCGGGATGAGAATGCCGCTGAGGGAGCGTCGCTCGCCTTCTACGCCATCGGTTTCGACCATCACCCGGTCGTGAAGCATCTTGATAGGGAGAGGGTTTTCCGGCGCATCGCTCATGTGATCAGAGGCTACCCCACGCGATAGGATGGAGTGATTTATTGCGCTCCTTCGGGAACGTTTGCGGGAGTGGTGAAATGGCAGACACGCAGGTCTTAGGAACCTGTGTCTTCGGACGTGCGGGTTCAAGTCCCGCCTCCCGCACCAACATTCTTTACTTAATGCTTATGCGTTCAACATTTCTAAGAGTTTTGGGGCTAGAGCCCGAAAGGCCTTACCGCGATGACTGATCGCATCTTTTTCGCTAGGAGATAACTCCGCCGTCGTTAATTCGTATCCTTCGGCAACAAAAATGGGATCGTAACCGAATCCGCCATTGCCACGGGGCTGATCAATGATGTATCCGGGCATCACGCCCTCCTCGACTAGCTCGCGACCATCAGGAAATACCAGTGCGACTGCGCAACGAAAAGAGCCAGTACGACGATCAGCCGGGATGTGATCGAGCTGAGCGAGAAGTAGTTCTAGATTTGCTTTGTCATTTCCATGAGTACCGGCCCATCGCGCCGAATAAATCCCTGGCATGCCGTTCAGTGCATCAACACAAATTCCACTGTCGTCGGCGATCGCCGCGACCCCAGTGATGCGACAACTTTCGCGCGCCTTCAGAAGTGCATTCTCAATAAATGTTGCGCCGGTCTCTTCAATATCACCAAGATCAGGGAAATCATCGGCCGAGAGCAACTCCAACGAGTTCTCACCATGAAGTTCCATGATGATGCGCAGAAATTCTTTGAGCTTTCCTTGATTCTTAGTGGCTAAGAGAACTCGACGATCCGTCATCGGATTAGGCGAGCGCAGCGGCTTGGAGTCTCGTGAGATCTGCACATCCAGCAACTGCCAGATCGAGCAAACCATTGAGCAAATCGCGATTAAAAGGAGCTCCCTCAGCAGTTCCTTGCACCTCAACGAAAGTGCCATCTCCCGTGCAGACCACATTCATATCGGTCTCCGCGCGCACGTCTTCTTCGTAGCAAAGATCCAAACGTGGCACTCCGTCGATAATTCCCACGCTGATCGCGGCCACAGTGGAATGCAGCGGTGACTTCTTTATGTGCCCTTCCTTGATGGCCCACTCAATGGCATCGGCGAGGGCAACGTATGCGCCTGTGATAGCTGCAGTGCGAGTTCCGCCGTCTGCCTGCAATACATCGCAATCAAGGACGATGGTGTTCTCCCCAAGCGCGTTCATGTCGATGATGGAACGGAGTGAGCGACCAATAAGGCGAGAAATCTCTTGAGTGCGACCGCCCAGTTTGCCCTTGACGCTCTCGCGGTCAGAGCGAGTGTGCGTGGCGCGTGGAAGCATTGAGTATTCAGAGGTGACCCAACCTTTGCCAGTGCCCTTGAGCCAACGCGGTACCCCTGCCGTAAAGGAGGCGGTGCAGAGCACGCGCGTCTCACCAAATTCCACGAGGACGCTGCCCTCAGGATGGTTTGACCAATTGCGGGTGAACTTCACTTCGCGGAGTTGGTTATTTGCGCGGCCGTCGAGTCTCGTTGTCATGTGGCAACCCTATCTAGTCGTGGACCAATCTTGATGGCGGGGAAGAGAGAATTTAGTCGATTAGTTCAAATCAAGATGAGTAACACTTCCCACTTCAGGACCGAGGAACCTCCTTGCCAAATGTGCAAAGGGGGCAGGTTCGCCAGTTGCTCGGAATTGATGCGTCGGTTCACCGCTTTCGCTGAGCATGTTGTGATCGAGCAGAGTGCGGTAAACATCTTTAGCAGTTTCTTCCGCACTAGAAACCAGTGTGACACCGTTTCCAGCAACGTACGAGAGCACACCGGTCAAAAGTGGATAGTGCGTACATCCGAGAACGAGTGTGTCGATCTCTTCAGCTAGCATCGGTGCAAGATATTCGCGAGCAATTGTGAGGATTTCACCACCCGATGTTTCGCCTCGCTCTACGTAATCGACAAAGAGTGGACAAGACGTTGAAATAATCTCCAACTGTGGTGCAGCGGCAAACGCATCGTTATAGGCGCGTGAATCGATAGTGGCGCGCGTACCTATGACACCAATACGACCATTACGTGTCGCTGAGACCGCTCGACGCACAGCTGGTTGGATTACTTCGATCACTGGAACTTCGTAACGTTCACGCGCATCACGCAAAACTGCCGCGCTTGCGCTGTTGCAGGCAATCACTAAGGCCTTTACGCCTTCGGCAACGAGCCGGTCCATGATCTCAAGTGAGAATTCACGTACCTCGGCAAGTGGCCGTGGCCCGTACGGACCACGCGCGGTATCCCCCACGTAAATGATGGATTCATGTGGCAGCTGATCAAGAATAGCCCGAGCCACGGTGAGCCCTCCCACGCCGGAGTCGAAGATGCCGATGGGCGCGGAAGTCATGGGCCTAGCCTAAGCCCAGAGCTGGCCTTCGAGGCGCTCCTCAGCATCATCGATCGAGCCTTCGTAGATTCCAGTAGAGAGGTACTTCCAGCCGGCATCACAGAGAATAAAGGCAATATCAGCTGAATCCCCACGTTTGACTACCTCTTTGGCAATACCTAAAGCGGCATGCAGGATCGCACCAGTGGAAAGCCCCGCGAAGATACCTTCCTGATCAAGCAAATCGCGAACCCTACGGACCGAATCGTGGGAACCCACCGAAAAGCGCCTCGTAATAACACTTTCGTCGTATAACTCGGGGATAAATCCAGCATCAATGTTACGAAGGCCGTAAACCACTTCTCCATATCGTGGCTCGGCAGCAATGATCTCAACGCCGGGAACACGTTCCCGCAAGAAGCGACCTGTGCCCATCAAAGTTCCAGTAGTACCTAAGCCAGCGACAAAGTGCGTAACTGTAGGAAGGTCCTCAAGAATTTCTGGGCCAGTACTCTCGTAATGAGCAAGCGCATTTGCCGCATTCCCGTATTGATAGAGCATGACCCACTCGGGATTGGCTACCGAAATTTCTTTTGCATGACGTACCGCCTCATTGGAACCACCAGCGGCATCGGAGTAGATAATTTCCGCACCCCACATGCGCAAGAGTTGCGACCTCTCAACACTGGTGTTCTCGGGCATTACACAAATCATTTTGTAACCACGTTGCTTAGCGATCATGGCTAATGAAATTCCAGTATTGCCACTTGTGGGCTCAAGGATGGTAGCTCCGGGCTTGAGGAGCCCATCTCGTTCAGCGGCGTTGATCATCCAGAGAGCTGCGCGATCTTTGATCGAGCCTGTGGGATTGCGATCTTCCATTTTGATCCAGAGGCGCACATTGGGCGCGGGAGATAAATTCGGCAACCCAATCAAAGGGGTATGGCCAAAGGAATCTTCTAACGAATTAAAACGCATGGGCGAATCAGGACCCGCCGGCAACCGCAGGAAGTATCGTGAGATTATCTCCGCTTGATATGAGTGCATCGAGACTTCCGATGAAGCGCACATCTTCATCATTGAGATAAACGTTGATGAAACGGCGAAGTTTTCCTTCTTCTAAGAGGCGCTCGCCCATTCCTGGGAAACGGCGATCTAGGTCGGCTACCACCTCTGCGAGAGTAGACCCGGAGGCTTGCACACTCTTCTCACCACCGGTGTACGTACGAAGAATGGTGGGGATACGGATATCAATCTCAGGAGTGCTCACAGCCATAGCCTAAAGGGTGCGCTCTAATTAGCGAATTTGAACGGGCTCCTCGGTCGCCACCCCGTCGACAATGCGGAAAGACCGGAACTCATTCGCTCCTGCAAGTTCTTCGCGGGTAGATACCAGCACGTAATGGGCCTCCGGCTCAGAGGCATAGGCGATATCGGTTCGCGACGGGTGGGCCTGCGTCGATGTGTGCGAGTGATAGATAACAACAAGGACTTCATCGCGATCGTCCAGGTCTCGATAGAGCTTGAGCATCTCAATGGAATCAAATTCATAAAAAGTCGGTGACATGGCCGCATTTCGCATCGGTATGTGGCGCGTAGGTATACCCGTGCCTGCCGGTCCTACGATTACGCCGCACGCCTCATCGGGGTGATCTGCTCGAGCATGCGCGTAGATAGCGTCAACAAATTCTTGTGAAATCGAAAGCACGTTAGAACTCTACCTCGAGCAATGAGCCCTGAAGCCAACCGAGCCAACCGTAAAGCGAGTAGAGAAAAGAACGCGGGTCATCCTCGGGGATTTCTCCACCGTATTCATCACCCGTGACCTCCAAGCGAGTGCCCAACGTGAGTCGCAAATCGTTGATCCCACGGAGCCAAGAATCTACTTCGATCTCTTTGATGCTGATTACACCAGCTACTCCGAGGCAGGAACGAATGTAGGCGCTATCGCGATTCTTCTTTTCCCTCAGTGCCGGTTCTGAATACTTTCTAAATTCAGCACTCTCCTCGTTGCCTTCGTAGGCATCTGGGAAGAGCCGGGCGACCGCCGGATCAGATATATCTTCGCTCATGACAAACTCACGGAAGTCGTCAATCAATTGCAACAGTACGTCGCGCTCTCCTTCGAGCAGCTCAAGGTTGATACCACCACGGATCTTGGACACCTTCACGATGCCTGCTCCAAGGTGGCCCACAAACCATATTCATGCAATTGCGTAACGGCCTGCTCCATCGCTTCCCGTGCGCCACTTGCTACCAATGATTTACCATCGCTATGCACTTCCATCATGAGACGTTCAGATTTCTCCTTGGAGTAACCAAAGACCATCATGAATACCCTTGTTACATAGGTCATGAGATTGATCGGATCGTTCCAGACGATGATGTTCCATGGCCGCGCAAGAGCATTCTGAAGGTCAACCTCCGGCTCGGCCACAATCGTGGAAGTGCTACCCATGGAGTAATTATCTAACGATTGTGGAGATAGCTTGGCTTAACACGGTTTCGAAGTAGCTATCTGAGCGTGCGCTTACGCGATAAGTGTGGAATCCAGCTTGGCGCACAGTGGCGGTGAGCAAAATAGCGCCATCATTTCCACTGGCCCCTGATGAAACTGCGACCCAAGTTCCGTCTATCCACTCTTCTAGGACGACATCAACGCCCTGGGCGGGCAAGAGTTGGGCTTTCACAACGACCTTGGAACCAAGGCGTGGCGCGTTCACCCCAAGTGAACCAATGAGTCGCTGTACCGCGATGTTCTTTGCCGGCGAGGTTCCGGTCAGCCTCTCCCAGGTTCCTGCCGCCACTGCGCGCACTTGCACGTATTGCGAAGCCACTAATTTGATTTGGGCCACCCCAGTTACTGAAGTTGTTGCTGTAGCAATTTCGCGCCAATCAGTATCGCTATTTCGCATAATCTGAAATGAAATGGGCGCTCCAGCGACTGGGCGCGAATCAGAAACTTTGAAAGTTGCTGTAAGGGTGACCGGCGTTGCAAAATCTACCGGAGTTGATGGCGCATCAATGCTTCCTAGAACAACATCAGGAGCAATCGTCTTTGCATAAAGTCGAACTGAAGGCCAAGTGAGTGGATCTTCGATTCCCAAACTCCAAAAGGCGACTCCACCAATTTTATATTTCGCAACAAGAGCAGCGCGTGCGGCTACCGAGCGAGCATCTTGATACCACACGGTCCGGGTAACAACACAAGTCTTTTCAGCCGCGCCGTCTGCAGGCGCATAGACCTTGGTGTAATTAAAGGAGTACTCCCCATACGACTCAGTCCATACCGGTGTGGCTTGATAACTTGCGGCAAGCGCCGCAGCATCCCTGGAATTAACTACTGCTTTTGTACCAGCAGTTGCACCTTTGGGAGCCTTGAGATCTACGCCATCCGGGCATCTTCCGTCCACTGCGATAACCCAATCCCGCCCATAGGTAGGTACGCCAACCCAAATCTTGGACGGCGCCATGAGTGTGGCTGCGTACTTGGTAACTTGATCCACCCAGGAGAGCGGACCGATTGGTCCCGGATTAGCAACCGAGTAGTCATAGGTCATGATGCGGAGGCGATCAATTACCGGCCCGATTTCCGGCCAGTTATAAACCCAGTAACCCTTTTTTCCAGACGCTGGGTCGCGCACATCGGGGGTCGTCACCGAAAGAATATCTCCCTGTGCATGCAGCTTGATGGCAAGCTCTTTGACGAATGTTGTCCAGAGCGGCGACGTTACCGCCCATGATGCCGTGCCATCTGTGAAAGCAAAGCCCTCCCAGTCTAAATCCAAACCATCGAATCCATTTTTGACTGCAAGGTCTGCCAAGGTCTTTACCAACTGTGCACGTTTGGTGGCATCACCCAAAATTTTTTGCATCGCCAATTTTCCTGTGCCGTCGGTCAGTGAGGGAACGACTTTTATTCCAGCGGCCTGGAGCGCCTTCACTTGATCTGCCATTGGTGCGGCATTTGCTGGGTCATATTGATCTAAGACATTTGTTTGGCTCTTCACCGAAAACCAAAAGGGCATCACCTCTGGGAAGAGATCCGCATTAGCCATGATGGTGGCCATCCCGCCCTTGGTATTCCAATAAGGCATCCACCCAGTAACAATCTTTCGAGGTGGATCATCATTAGCGGCCTGGGCAGGCAGTGCCCGCCCACCCACGATAAGCAAAGAGCAGAGCATCGTCACAACGGCGCTGCCTGCAATCCACGCTCTTCTACTCATATCAGGCGAGGTTACCGGGTGATCTTTGCCTTTTTCTGTGTTTCACAGCAGAGCATCGTCAGTGTTTTCTGCCACGCTCACAGCCTTCGCTTACACAGCACTCAGCGAGCCAGAGAAGTAATTACCCCAGAGTTATTGACTTGGCTCTTTCGGGCAGAGTTATTGACTTGGCCCTTCAGGCCCCGGCTTCATGTTCGCGTGGATCTCTTTGCACGTGGGGCAGACCGGAAACTTCTCGGGATCACGGGTAGGCACCCAGATCTTCCCGCAGAGCGCCTTCACCGGATCGCCACTGAGGGCAGATTCCAGAATCTTCTCTTTTCGCACGTAATGGGAGAAGCGCTCGTGGTCGCCATCCCCATGGGAGAGCTGAGGGACCTGCTCGAGGAGGGTGCCTTCATCACGCTTAAACCAAGCCATGAGTAAAGAGTATCCAGCCGGGACGCATTTATGCGATTTACGGATAGCCAATAGGGGGCCGTACCCTTGACCCTTACAGATATTCGCGAACCCATAGAGGCAAGGAGGGGAAATGAAGGATCTCATTCGTACCGATCATTTATTGCGCGAAGACGTGGAGTTACTCCTCGATACCGCGACCCGCTTTGCTAAAACACCTCTTGCAGAGCGCTCCTTCATCGCTGGCGAGACGGTTGTCATCCATATGACTAAACCCTCTACTCGTACACGTCTTGCATCCGAGACTGCCGTGGCACATCTGGGCGGAACACCAATATTTGTACGCGCCGATGAACTTCAACTCGGTCGTGGGGAAACCATTGCAGACACCGCGCGCATCATCAGTGGCTATGCGAAAGCGATGATCATTCGCACTTTTGCTCAGAGCGATGTAGAGGAATTAGCTAGCAACGCCTCAATTCCAGTGATCAATGCACTCACCGATGATGACCATCCCACTCAGGCGCTCGCCGATTGGTTAACCATCCGAGAGAATTTTGGAAATGATTTCAGTAATCGTAAATTCACCTACGTCGGCGATGGAAACAACATGGCACACACCTGGCTCGAAATGGGTGCGGTACTTGGCGCGCACGTTGTGGTGGCCACCCCCTCCGGTAAGTGGGCGCCTAATGCCTCCGTCGTCGCCCGCACTGAAGAATTGGCTCGCACCACCGGAGGCACCATCGAAGTCACACACGATGTGAAGAGTGCTTGCCGCGATGCGAGCGTTATCTACACCGACGTATGGATGTCGATGGGAGATTCCGAGGCGGATCGTGCTGAAAAATTTACCGCTCTTGGTGAATTCGCAGTCACTGATGCACTCATGGCAAGCGCATCATCCGATGGTATTTTCATGCACTGCCTCCCGGCACATCGTGGGGAAGAAGTAAGCGCCGGCGTGATCGACGGTCCGCGATCGGTCGTATGGCGCGAGGCCTACCATCGCCGCACCACCATTCAATCTGCCCTCTTTCACTTAATTCGCGGAGACATCAAGGGGCGGCTAGCGTAATCACCATGCGCACACGTTTAATCCTTCTTACCGCGCTCATCCTTGCCGTCGCACCGTTTGGCGCACCGCTTGCACTCGCCGCTACATCTACGAGTTCAATCACCGTATCCGGCGGCCCTACTTCATCGAGCGATGCAACCCCGATCAAAATCGACGGGGAGATTTATCTTCCGGCCAACTCTCCCGCGCCCGCAGTTCTACTGGCACACGGATTTGGGGGCAGCAAAGATTCAGTAACCGAGGAAGCAAAAGCGCTGCAGGCGCGCGGATTTGTGGTCTTGGCATGGAGTGCTCGCGGATTTGGGAATTCCACCGGATCAATTTCTATGAACTCACCAGATCGCGAAGTGGTGGATGTCGCAAAACTCATCGACTATCTGGGTAATCGTAAAGAAGTAATTCAGGATAAGAAAAATGACCCCCGCGTGGGAATCACTGGCCGATCATATGGTGGCGCCATCTCATTACTTGCAGGCGCGCGAGATCAGCGCATCGATGCGATCGCCGCAGATATCACCTGGAATAACCTTGAAGGCGCACTCTTTCCACAAAGTGCACTAGGCATTGCTGAACCTGGTCCCTTTAAACGCGTCTGGACTGGAACATTCTTTTCCATTGGATCGTTAGGCATGAGGAGTGCTACAACAACGCCTACCCCACAGACTCTTCTCTGCGGCCGATTCGCACCCGAGTGGTGTGCCGCGTATCAAATGAGCGTTGCCCAAAACGCTCCGAGCCCAGCAATCACTACGCTCATGAAGGCGGTTTCACCAACTACCTACGCACAAGACATTGTGGCACCCACACTGCTTATGCAAGGCGAAGCCGATTCGCTCTTTCCTCTCACAGAGAGCACACGAACTGCGAAATCAATCCGCGACGCACATCCTGCAACACCACTAGCAATGATTTGGCATAGCGGCGGACACGACGGTGGACAAGATGAAAGTAAGCGCCTGCAAGGACAGGTGGCGAATTGGTTTGATATTTACCTCGCCAAAAAAGCACACTCATTTCCCACTTTTCAATTAACCCAGAGTGCCGCCGCAATCTCCTCGCAAGATTCCGCCCCTGAAGCACGAGTACAAATAGGAACTTCGCTCCCCCTCGCCACCACTTCCGTAGCCCTTGCCATTACTAGCAAAAGCAAAGTCCTCCTCGCACCTGCCGGCGCTGCGCCATCAGCCGTGTCAGCACTCCCCGGATTCGGTAGCGCATTGAGTCTGGCGGGCGGACTCGGCGCCTTCCTCCCTGGCCAAAGCGCGTTCTTCGAATCTGCACCGCTCACCGCGCAACTCCCCATCATTGGTGCTTCGAGTGTAAAAGTACGCGTGGCCAGTACAACGGGAGATGCCACCCTCTTCTTCTCCTTGATCGTAAAGAGTGAGAGCGGGCGCACCACTCAACCAAATGGCCTTGTTGCGCCCGTGCGACTTCTAGGCATTCCCGCCAACGGAATTGATATAGATGTAGAGCTGCCGGCAATAGTCACAAACGCGACTCCGGGAGATCGCATTGCACTGGCTGTTTCCACTACGGATCTTGGATACGCAATGCCACAAGACGGTCGGGTTTATTCGATCACCCCACTATCACCGCTCTTTGTTTCAACCATGACGCTTAAGAATGCACCAAGTAATACTCCGCTATACCTGTGGCCGTTGATTGCGGTTGGGGCTTTCGGTCTTTCACTTCTCTGGGTATTCATCAGGCGCCCTCGCCATCCTGCAATGAAAGAGCCCCAAAGCGATGCGCCCTTAGTCTCTGTGCGAGCTCTTAATAAGCAGTACGACGATGGGTATAAAGCAGTCACGGATCTCTCCTTCACGGTAGAACATGGACAAGTAGTCGGTCTGCTGGGACCAAACGGTGCGGGAAAGACCACCACCTTGCGCATGTTGATGGGATTGATCTTCCCGACTTCGGGTGAGATCGAGATTTCTGGAGTACCAGTCTTCCCCGGATCGCGCGCCCTTTCTGGGCTCGGAAGTTTTGTTGAAGGGCCTGGATTTCTTCCTCATCTCACTGGAAGTGAAAACCTCGACCTCTACTGGCGATCGACTGGTCGCAGCGACGACCCAGAAATCGCTGATGCGCTTGAAATATCCGGCTTAGGCACTGCAGTCAATAAAAAGGTGCGTACTTATAGCCAAGGCATGCGCCAACGGCTAGCAATCGCACAAGCAATGCTCGGTAAACCAGAGTTGCTCGTACTCGATGAGCCCACGAATGGGCTTGACCCCACACAAATCAAAGCGATGCGTTCTATCCTCAAGAATTATGCGGAGAGCGGCCGTACCGTCATTGTTTCATCACACTTACTCTCTGAAGTCGAACAGACCTGCTCTCATGTAGTTGTGATGCATAGGGGTCTATTGATTGCATCAGGAACCATCGATGAGATTCTCAACCGAAATGGCAAAAGAGCACAGCATCTGGAAGAGATATTTATGGATCTAGTCGGCGAAGATACGGAGATTGGAATCTAATGAGTTATCAAGCGGCTCACACGCTTCCCTTCCGGGTGGAACTTATTCGTCAGGTTAGGCGCAAACGCACGTTGATCGCCTACCTATTTATCGTCGCATTGCCTCTTATTGTGGCGGGAGCTGTGAAGTTCGGTCCGTCGAGCGACGGTGGTGGCGATGAATTCGGCGGCGGCGGACTCGATCTGATCGGTCTGGCAACTCATAGCGCGGCGAACTTCACTGCAACGATGTTCTACTTCGCTACCGGATTTGTTTTGATTACCGTTGTAGCAATTTTCTGTGGAGATACGGTAGCCAGTGAAGCATCCTGGTCCACACTTCGTTACTTGCTCGCCTCGCCAGTTCCGCGGGCGCGTTTACTTCGCCAGAAACTATTCGTGGGTCTTACGCTTTCCGGTGGCGCTGTTCTTTTATTGCCTATCGCTTCTTACATCATCGGCGGAATTACTTTTGGCTTTGGTGGCCTGCAAACTCCACTCGGTGCCACGTTTTCGCAAGGCGTCGGAATCCAACGCATCGCGATTATGACCGCATTTCTGGCGCTCTCGCTACTCTTCTGCGCAGGTCTAGCTTTTCTTATGAGCGTAACGACCGATGCTCCCCTCGGCGCAGTGGGGGCGGCAGTAGGCATAGTTATCATAAGTAATATTCTTAACGCTATTAGCGCACTCGGGTCACTGCGCAATTGGCTTCCTACCCATTACGCCTATGCATGGCTTGATGCCTTGGCTACAGAGATCGACTGGAGCGCTATGGTGCGCGGAGCGTCCTACTCGCTCATCGCCTTCGCGCTCTGTGTCGGAGCCGCGACCGCCAAGTTTGCCCGGAAAGACATCACCTCATAATTCTTCTATTCGCCTAAAATTCGCTCTGCGTAGGGCGAAGATCACCTCTAGACTTACCTCTCAAATGCCTATTTGGAAGTAGCGTCTGAACATGAGAATTTTTGTACCAAAAGAGTCCCGTACGGGCGAGCGCCGGGTCGCCATCACCCCAGATGTTATTGGTCGTCTCAAGCAAAACGGCTTAGATGTCACCATCGAAAGCGGCGCAGGCACATCTGCCGGTTTCGGTGATGAGCTCTACCGCACTGCTGGTGCCACGATCTCCCCTACTGCAGCTTTCGCCGAGGGCGATGTAGTAGCCAGCGTCGTGCCGATAACAAACGAACAATTCGGTCAGCTGCGACCAGGCACCATCACGATTTCTTTCTTGCCTATTCATTCGGCAACCGAGAGCATCGCGGCATCAGTGGCGGCTAAGGCAACTTCCTTCTCACTTGAAGCGATCCCTCGTATCTCGCGTGCGCAATCAATGGACGCGCTGACGTCGCAAGCCCTCTGCGCTGGATATCGGTGCGCACTCGTCGGCGCAGAATTATCACCGCGCTTTTTTCCGCTTCTGATGACCGCCGCGGGCACCGTCACTCCCGCTCAAGTGCTCGTACTCGGTGCCGGTGTCGCTGGTTTGCAAGCCATCGCGACCGCCCGCAGGCTTGGCGGTGTCGTTTCGGCCTACGACGTGCGCTCCTCATCTGCAGATGAAGTGCGCTCAATGGGCGCCACCTTCATCGAATTGGAATTGGAAGCACTCGAAGGCGCCGGTGGTTATGCACGCGAAATGGATGAAGCCCGCGCCCAGCGCCAACGCGATCTTCTCGCTCCTCATATTGCAGCTGCCGATGTAGTGATCACCACTGCTGCTGTTCCCGGTCGTACGGCTCCTCGACTGATTACTAAAGAGATGATGACCGGCATGAAGGAAGGGTCAGTCATCGTCGATCTCGCCTCTGAAAGTGGTGGCAATGTCGAAGGTTCAGTGGCCGGGGAAACCATTAAGACACCCGCCGGCGTCACGATCTGGGGTGGCAAAGATGTACCCAGCCAACTCCCGTATCACGCCAGCCAACTCCTCTCCCGAAACATCGTCAATCTCTTGCTCCTCATGACAAAGGAAGGCGTGGTCACGCCTGATTTTGAAGACGAAATTGTTGACGCATCAGCCGCAACACATAACGGAACCCAACGATTACCTAAGCCACCGGCTGCAGGAGGCCAAGCATGAGCGTCATCGCACTCCTTTCGATCTTCGTCCTAGCAGTCTTCGTTGGATTCGAAGTGGTCTCCAAAGTTTCCACCACATTGCACACACCGCTCATGAGTGGTGCTAACGCAATTCACGGCGTCATTCTCGTCGGCGCCATCATTGTCGCGGGACATAGCGACTCCGCGTTTCCACTCACGCTTTCCCTCATCGCCGTCGTGCTAGCCACCATCAATATGGTCGGCGGCTTCGTGGTGACCGATCGCATGTTAGAAATGTTTAAAGGTAATAAAAAGCCAGCAGCGAAGGAGGCAAAGTAATGAATAACAATCTCTATTCGCTCATCGGCCTTATCGCCGCCGTATGCTTTATTCTCGCCCTCAAGGGTCTCTCCTCACCTAAGGGTGCACGTCGTGGAAATATCATCGGTGCCATTGGTGCCACCATCGCAACAGTGGTGGTCTTCTTCTATAACGATCCTGCGGAAGGTGGGCTAAAGAATCTTCCGCTCATCCTGATCGCCATTGTTGTAGGCGTTATCGTTGGCGTACCAGCTGCTCGCAAAGTTCAAATGACTGCGATGCCACAACTTGTTGCACTCTTTAACGGTGTGGGTGGTGGCGCAGCTGCTCTCGTAGCCATCGTCGAATACTTGCACCTCGGAGATCAAGCGTCGGGCGGCGAAGTGGGCGCAACAGTTTTCACTGTTCTCGTCGGTTGCATCTCATTCACTGGCTCAATACTCACCTTCTTAAAGCTCCAAGAACTCATGACGACACGTCCAGTGGTCTTCCCTGGTGGTCGCGCCGTTATTGCGCTCGTTTTGTTGGCAGTACTCGGAGCAGCTGGTTGGGTGGGCGTCGATAAGGGTTCAACTTCGCTCTTAGTTCTCACGGTTTTATCCCTGGCTTTCGGCATCCTCTTCGTGCTTCCCGTAGGCGGTGCAGATGTGCCGATCGTGATCTCTCTCCTTAATGCCTTTACCGGCCTCACGGTGGCAGCTACCGGCTACGTACTTGACTCCACCCTCCTCCTGGTCGCTGGAACATTGGTCGGCGCCAGCGGAACTATCCTCACTCGCCTCATGGCATCTGCGATGGGTCGCCCCATCCTTGGCATCCTCTTTGGAGCCTTCACTGCAACGCCTCAGGCGGCCCTCAGCGCTGCAGATGCTCGCCCCGTGAAGTCTGGCTCCCCCGACGACGTCGCCATCCTGCTCGCATATGCTCGCCGCGTAGTCATCGTGCCGGGCTTTGGCCTTGCGGTGGCCCAGGCCCAGCACACCGTGCGGGAGCTGGCAGATTTGCTCACCGCTAAGGGCGTGGAAGTTGCCTACGGTATTCACCCGGTTGCGGGGAGAATGCCAGGGCATATGAACGTTCTCCTTGCCGAGGCCAACGTGCCTTACGAGCAACTCAAGGAGATGGAAGAAGTGAACCCGACGTTCTCCCAGACCGACGTCGCCCTCGTAGTTGGCGCTAACGATGTGGTGAATCCGGCAGCAAAGACCACGCCTGGTTGCCCCATCTACGGCATGCCCATCCTTGACGTTGATCAAGCAACGAACGTCATCTTCCTCAAGCGTTCGATGCGTCCAGGTTTTGCTGGCATCGAGAACGAACTTCTCTACGACCCTCGTACGACTCTGCTCTTTGGTGATGCAAAAGATTCACTCACCAAAGTAGTGAGCGCACTGAAGGTGTTTTAATTGCCAGCGATTACTGTTGCAGATTTGACTGTGCTCCCTCGTGTGGGCACAGTCAATCCGCTTACCTCCGTTTCGCGGCCGCTTCGCAGTATTACTACCGCGCCGCAAGGTTTTGAAGGCGAAGGTTTCCCAGTACGCCGCGCGTTTGCCGGCATCGCACTTGAAGATGCTGACCCGTTCATCATGATGGATCAGATGGGCGAGGTGGAGTACGCACCAGGTGAACCGAAGGGAACACCATGGCATCCGCATCGTGGTTTTGAAACCGTTACTTACATCATCGATGGCGCATTTGATCATCGCGATTCGCACGGTGGTGGAGGCACTATCACCAATGGTGATACGCAATGGATGACCGCTGGCGGAGGAATTCTCCACATTGAGACTCCACCAGAGGCCTTGGTAGTTTCCGGCGGTCTCTTTCATGGATTCCAACTCTGGGTCAATCTGCCACGTAATCAGAAGTGGGCAGCGCCGCGCTATCAAGATCTACGCGCCACCGATGTGGGTCTACTCACTTCAAGCGATGGCGGCGCACTCATTCGGGTTATTGCGGGATCACTCGAGAGCGAACACGGTCCGATCAACGGGCCAGGAAGTACATATACGCCGATCACTATTTTGCACGTGACACTTACTGCCGGCGCAGAGGTGACACTTCCGTGGCGCCCAGATTTTAATGCGCTCGCCTACACGATGAATGGTCGCGGAGTGGCGGGAAACGAGAAGCGTCCAATCCAGATGGGTCAACTCGCGCTCTTCGGTGCCGGCGACTCCATCACACTTGGCGCGCAATCGCTTCAAGAGTCACGCGCGAAAGAAGTGGACTTTGTGATTCTCGGTGGCGCACCCATCCAGGAGACCATTGCATGGATGGGACCCTTCGTGATGAATACCAAAGCCGAAGTGCTGCAAGCTTTTGAGGATTATCAAAAGGGACGCCTGGGTGTGAAACCCGCAGAGCATTCCACAGTGCATACCGGTGCTCCTACGACCGTTCGTGAGAATTAAGTACGCTTCGAACTCTCCACAATCGCTTCGAACTCTCCACAATCGCGATGATGCAGGAGTTTTTCTAGGTTTTATAACTTTCCGTTAAAGGCGTGATGAAGGTGATGACTCAAAGTCTTCTTGATCCAGTAAATGTCAGTGGTGTTCGAGAAAATTGAGCCATGAACAGATTGAGTGAACTCCTCACTTCGGAGCCTGGTCCCAAGATGATCGCCGCCCTTGCCCAGATTGATCCGCTCGAGATTTCGCGCGCTGAAAGAGTCGACTACTTAGCGCTCCTCCGTCGGTGCAACAGTTGGATGGAGAGTCTCATATCACGAGCCGTGCTCGCCATCGCTGGCGCAGAACCACATCGGGCAGATGAAGATCTACCCCGAGAGATACAAGGGGTAGATGAGGCTCCTCGCGAAGAGATTTCTGCCGCTCTTCGTCTCAGTAGCGGGAGTGCGCAACGCGAAATAGATATTGCCCGCGCGCTCCATGTTGATATGCCAGCTCTGCAACGAGCTCTCGAGTCTGGGGATCTCTCTCGTACTCATGCGCGCATCATCATCGACGAAAGTACTGAGCTGCGCCGCCTTGGGATTGATCGCGCCCGCGTCAACGCACTCACGGAACGAGCCATTGCATACTCCGAGCTTCACACGCCTGCCCAACTTGCCCGCCACATGCGAAGCGAAATCGTTAATGTAGCGCCGATGGAGGCCGAGATTGTTCACGCGGCTGCGCGCGGAACTCGTCGCGTCATTTGCTATCCAGAGCCCGATGGCATGGCAACCATTCTTGCCCTGCTGCCAGTAGAAGCCGCACAACGCGTGATGAATGCCATCAATCGCATCGTGCGTGCACAGGACGACGAAAGGAGCGCCCGAAAGAGTGCGCGCCGAAGAATCTCGGAGGATCCCCAAAGAGTATCGAAAGATTCATCGTCGCCAACGGAGGATTCAAAGTCGCCGACGTCTGCAGAGATTCAACAATTCATGCGACGGACGGATCTGCTAGAGACTCGGCGGGCAGATGCCTTCATCCTCCTCGTCGAAGATTCCGCCCACCGATTAATGCAACTCTCTGGTAGTGATGGCGAATTACTGAGTAGAAGCCCTGCAGGACGGGTGAGCGAAGAGAGCAATAATGCGCAGATTAATGTCACCATCGGCCTTCCCTCTTTGCTCGGCCTGGCCGATACGCCTGGCGAATTACGCGGATACGGAGCCATTCCAGCATCTGTTGCTCGCGAATTAGCGATGAGTGGAAAGTGGCGTCGATTTATCACCGATCCGCAGAACGGGCATCTCATCGATATCGGCCGGGGTAGTTATACGCCGACTGCTGCCCTGCGAGAATTAATCATTGCTCGGGATGGGAGTTGCCGATTCCCCGGTTGCGCACAACCCCCGAGTAAATCAGATCTCGATCACGCTATTGCGTGGGGCGAAGGAGGTGCGACGAATCGGGCCAACCTTGGTCTCCTCTGTCGAAGGCATCATCGACTTAAGACTCACGATGGTTGGACTCTGATGAGTAATGAAGATGGTTCGTGTACCTGGACAGCGCCGAGCGGTCATCGCTACCACGTGCCCGCTCGCACTTTCACGGGGAGAAGTGCTCCACCTAACGATCTCGCTGCCTAACTTCTTACTTCGCGCGCCTTACTGTGGCTAACCCAAGTAATACGATCGGAATAGCTGCTACGGCGCAGAGCACACCGTAGTTAGCGGTAGCAATGATGATGCCGGCCATCACTCCACCGAGCGCACCTGCACCATTCATCATCAGATCTGACGCGCCTTGTGCCGCAGGGCGGTCTGCTGAATCGAGAGACTCAGCGAGGAGCGTGGATCCCGCAACGATGGTGGCCGACCAACCTAAGCCGAGGAGAAAGAGTCCGATGCCGAGTGAAATAGCGTCGTCGGCCGCAGCGGTACCAGCCACCAGCGCTGAAAGGAGTAGTAGTAGAACGCCTAACCGAATGACCGCATAACGTCCGTAACGATCGGTGAGCCAACCCATCACCGGCGAGAGCGCGTACATGCCCAAAATGTGAACGCTAATGACTAAGCCAATCACCTGCAGTGAAACATCGACGTGACGCATATGGACTGGCGTCATCACCATGATGCTCACCATTGCGATGTGGCCCACGACAATTGCCGCTAGCGCGATTGTGGCAGGGCGGGAGGCGCGAATAGTGACGAACGCTCGCTTCGTTGTTCCGCGTTCACGTTTCACCGGATCGCTCGCATCACGGCGTGAGAAGAGATAGGGATCAGGTCGTAGCCGCGTCCAGATAATTGCTACTCCCACTAGCAACATCGAGCCGGCGAAGAGATACGGGCCGACCAATTCGCGCATACCAAGTGAGGTGGCAATCGAGCCAGAGAATTCAAGCAGGTTTGGACCCGCCACTGCGCCTACAGTTCCGGCCCACACAACCAGTGAGAGATCGCGAGCGCGATGTTCTTCGCTAGAGAGATCAACCGCCGCAAATCGAGTTTGGTATCCCGCCGCTGATGCACCTCCGACCATCATCGTCCCGAAGAGGATGAGCGGAAGAAAGCTCATACTCCCACCGATGACTGCCGCTGCCGCCCCCATCGCGCCGACGATATATCCGGTGGAGAGAGCCAGACGCCGGCCACCACGAACAGTGAGTGAGGCCAACGGTATTGCCATCAATGCGGCACCGAGCACACTAAAAGTTTGCGCCAGCCCGGAAAGTGATTCGCTCCCAGAGACTTCCAAGACCAGGAGGCCCCCTGCAGGCACGGCTCCTGCCACACCTATTCCAGAGAAGACTTGTGCTGCTGAGAGAGTCTGAATCGTGCGCCTGCGCACGATAGCCACTGAAGAATCACTCACCTCGCGAGCCTAACGAGAAATGGCGATGGATACACGTCAAACGTGCATCCATCGCCATTCCAGATCAAGATCGACCACCTCTGGTCCATCTCAACCGTCCTACCCCTGTTGAACTCTCGAGAATTCGACTCTGTGAAGTAGTCGATTCTCCGTTCCTTAGAATTTGACTCTGTGAAGTAGTCGATTCTCCTTTCCTTAGAATTCGACTCTGTGAAGTAGTCGATTCTCCGTTTCTTAGAATTCGACTCTGTGAAGTAGTCGATTCTCCGTTCCTTAGAATTCGACTTCGTCAACCCCTGGCACTCCGAAGTGGTAACCGGTCCCTTCTAACAAATGGAGCCTGCGCGCCTCTGGGATCAATGCCATCTTTCGAATAGCTTCATCCTGACGCTTGAGGAAGAACTCATGGTTATCGTCAGCCGAAAGTTCCATATCCATCGCGGCCGCGTGATTACGCGCCATCACGCGCTCATATTTCGGCTTCTGCACTGCCTCATACGCAAGTAATCCGGCCGCAACTTTTGCGGGGTTGGAGATGTCTGAAGGTGAAGGAATGTGCTTCAACAACTCGGAGAGTGCGCCAATTCCCATATTGAGCCCCTGACCACGTGCGGGGTGAATGGCATGCGCGGCATCTCCCACCAAGACTGTATTTCCAGAAACGTATTGCAGAGCATGAATCATCCGCACGGGATAGAAACCACCCAGTTCGGTATCTACACCCCGCAGAATGTGTGCGCGCTCCCCCAATACTTCGGCGCGCTGTTCTTGCGAAGAAACTTTCCACCACGGAACGCCCTCATCACCGATCGGCATGGTGATTTTTATCTGGCCATCATTGCGTTGTTGAATTACCAGCACACCTGATGGATCGGAGTAGCGAAAGAAGTATTCTTGTGGAGATAGATCATTTGGACGCATCGCAAAGAATGCCACCATCGTACGTCGATAAGGGTGCTCGAAGGTGGGAAAGCGCAGGGCCGCACGAATCGGCGAAGCCGCGCCATCAGAAGCAATGACGAGATGTGCTCGTACCGTAATGCACTTTCCCTCAGGACTAACGGCTGTCACACTTTTGATGGTTCCATCTTCAATATCAAAACTCTTCGCCGCGTATGGCTGGAACAGTTGATAGTTTTTACTTTCGGCAGCGAATTCCTGGAACGTTTCTGCCATCAAGTCATGGTGATAGACCAAAAAATATGGGTACTTGATGCCGAGCTCGGCGTACTCCGCTGAAACCAAAACTTCGCCGCTTGAAGTGCGAAATTCGTGACCGATGCGCTTGGTGGCACCTTTGGCAAAGAATCCATCGAGGATCCCCCAATCAGCGAAGGCCTCCACGTTGACGGGTGAGAAATGATCGCCACGTGAGGTATCGATTGGTCCAGTGCGTTGGTCAATCACGACGAGCCGGTGGCCGGAATTTCGAAGCGCAGCAGCAAGAGCGGAACCAGCAACTCCCCCTCCGACGATGACAATATCTGTATCGATAATTTCGCCTATTTCACTCATCTATTCCTCGCTCACCAAGACGGACCCAAAGGGATGCGTCTACAAGATAGTTTGCTCCCGAACTATCTAGAAGTAGGCAAGCAAGAAGATAATTTTCTTTTTCAAAGTTCCACTAGGCGCAACAAAACTTCAACAAAACTTGCTTAAAAAACGATCAAATTTGATACCTTACAGATCCGCTAAATCTGATACCTCACAGGTCGGCGAGACCATATACCTGAGAGGCCGATTAGACCTGGTACTGCGCGTTTGTCACCGGCGAACTTGGCAGTGGGTACCCGGTGCTCTCATGCAGGTACCGACGTCTGATGGCTGGGGTCGCCGCTACCTTTCGAAGCGCCTCATCCTGCCGCTTGATGACGAACTCATGGTTCTCCCCGGCCGCAGCTTCCATATCCATAGCAGCGACGTGGTTGCGGGCAATCGAGCGCTCGTACAAAGGCTTTTGAATTGCTTCAAATGCAAGTAGCGCTTCTCGAACCTTATTGGGGTCTTTCAACTCAGCAGCAGTTGGTAATTTCGCCAACAAGTTTGGAAGCGCGGATATACCCATATTGAGCCCTTGGCCACGAGCTGGATGGATTGTGTGCGCGGCGTCTCCAATGAGAACTGTGTTACCCGAGACGTACTGGAGTGCGTGAATCATGCGTGCAGGGTAGAAACCAGCCATCTCCGTTTCAATTCCTTCAAGGATCGGTGCACGACGCGCCAAAAATTCAGCTCGCTGTTCCGGTGTTGCGCCCTTCCACCAAGGCATACCTTCTTCGCCAACGGCAAGAATTACTTTAGCCGTGCCGTTATTTCGATGCTGAATGATGACGTGGCCTGAAGGGTCGGAGTATCTATAGAAATAATTCTGTGGCGTGAGCTCTTTCGGATATGGCGCAAAAATAGAAACTAGATTGTGCTGATAGGGATGCTCGAAAGTCGGAAACCCCAATGCAGTACGAACGTTCGAGGATGAGCCATCAGAAGCAATGACGAGTGGTGCGCGCACCTCGATCTGCTTACCTTCATTTGAAGTTGCGGTAATGCTCTTGATGCTTCCAGCTTCAATCTCAAATCCCTTTACCGAGTAAGGTTGCAAGAGTTGGTAATTTGGATTTTCAGATGCAATCTCTTGAAAAGTCTCAGCCATTAAATCGTGGTGATAGACCAAGAAGTACGGCTCTGGAATATCTATTTCGCTATATGAAGAGGTGAGGAGGACTTCCCCTGCAGAGGTGCGAAACTCAGCGCCCACACGCTTAGTAGCCCCACGTTTGATGAACTCATCCAGAACGCCCCACTGCGAAAAGATCTCAGCGTTGGCGGGAGTGAAATTATCCCCACGAGACGAGTCGAGTGGCGCGGTGCGCTTATCGATCACCACAATTTTATATTCAGAGTTGCGCAGAGCTGCTGCCAACGCTGATCCAGCCACACCGCCACCTACGATGGCAATATCAGCTTCAATTATCTCGCCCTGAGAAGTAGACATGAGCCCTCCCGTATCGATATCCACCTGCGCAGTGGAATCATGAATGGAATTCAAGCACAGGGAGCCAGGCGAAATGGGGAATTGTGATGCAATCGTGCTGCGCCTGAAACTCATCAGCCAATAAACCAGAAAGTTCCACTCAAAGGAACGAAGAATTCCTCTGAGTGGAACAATGCGGCTCGCATATCAGTGGAGGTGGCGGGAATCGAACCCGCGTCCTTCGGCATTAAACCAGGTCTTCTACGGGCGTATTACGCTAAGCGGTTTCTCAGTCCCGATCCACACGCGCACAAGTGATCGCCGGACTCATCATCGAAAAGATTTCCCCAACAGAGTTCGATGCACCCCTGGCAGGTAGAGCTCTCTAGCGACGCTAGATTCCAGGTCGAGAGCGACCCTGGGCTAACGGATTTCGAAGGCTCGCTTATGCAGCGAGGGCGAAATCAGTGGCCGTTTTATTGGCACTTATTTTTTTGCACGGGTTATTGGTTTACGAGATCATCCCGGCTTCCTCGGCCCGCTTCCCCTGCCTCAACATCCGTAGTCGAGACCGTTCACCCCCAGTACAAGCGACCCGTTGCCTACTCCACAGTGGAAGGAGGAAACGCGAGCCATGGGGACGGAAAGCTAAATTCCGTCACTATGTAGTTTCTCTCATTCTACCGCCTGGTCAGGAGAGCCAATCGCCGCCTTAATCCTGCCTGAAGTACCCAGATGAGGTACTTTTGCCACATGAATTCGAACCCTTCCAAGAACCGTTTCTCACCCATGGAGAATCTCCTCGAGCGCGTGCTCTTCGGAGGGCGGTGGCTGATGGCACCCATGTACCTGGGTCTGCTTCTCAGCCTCGCGGTCTTACTCGTGCGCTTCATCCACGACTTCATCGACCTCGCAAGCGTCATTTGGAGCGAATCGTCACAGAACATCGCACTTGGAGTCTTGGGGCTCCTCGACACCACACTGCTCGGCAACCTCATCGTGCTGATGATCTTTGCCGGATACGAGAATTTCGTATCGAAGATCAACGTAGCGAAGCACTCCGAAGACCGACCTGCCTGGATGGGTAAAGTCGACTACTCAGGTTTGAAGATGAAGTTGATCGGCTCGCTCGTAGCAATTTCGGTCATTGAACTCCTCAAGGACTTCGTAGAGGCATCGCATGATCTCAATCCTCAAGTCATCAAATACCGGATTGCGATTCACCTTACATTCGTCGTCTCCGGGCTCATTTTTGCCATCATGGATTACGTGGCCGACAAGCGACTAGTCATGGATAAAGCAGCCCATATACCTGAGCACTAAAAATGCAGATTCGCGCCCGTTTACTCCCTCCTAAAAAGAAGGTGGCAGATTCGCGCCCGTTTACTCCATCCTAAAAAGAAGGTGGCAGATTCGCGCCCGTTGGCTCTCTAGTAAAGAGAAGACGAAGGCGTTACTTCTTGGTTTCGAAGGTGCTCCACATCTCTTGCCAACTGGCAACGATGCGTTCGGCTGCGGCTTCATCAATATCACGTGTGTGCGTAATAACAGCCATGCCGTAGTAGAAAGCAAGCGCAATCTCTTTCATGGCAAAGACATCGGAATCACTGCGGAGTTTTCCAGAAGATTTGGCACTTTCTAACATTTTGCCAATCTCTTCAGCGCGATCACTCCAAATGCCGCTCATGAGGTGCGCCAGCGTCTCGTCATACTCTGCAGCTACTGCGTTCTTCACCCAATTCCAGGCCGGGGCTTTATCTTCGCCAACGATGGTGCGCATCAAGAACTCGTGATAATTCTTTGAGGTTGAGAGCGGCTCAGCTGAGCCGAGGACTTCGCCCATACGTTGAAGGC
>WLIL01000039.1 GCA_009702245.1 Actinomycetota bacterium | reverse complement strand
ATCGAGTCTCTGATTGGAAGTACTCTTGCGATGCTGCAGCCGGGGCAAAGATCACAGGCAGGGTCAAGCAAATTACCAATGTCAGTACTTTGCGCAACATGATCGTCAGATTAATGTCTTGATAGCGGTTTATCAAGACCACGCGGCTGATAATGCGCTACCTGCAACATATTTTGTGAATATCGGCGAACATATCCGCCTGCCTCCTCGGACACTCCAACTCTTCAATTTTCTGTAGCTAGCACTTCGATCTTGCTGATAATTAAGAGTTAACGGAAGAAGTCGAAGGCAAAGCCAACTGCGGCTCCGCCTCCGCAGCCTCCTTCTCCATCTTGTGCAGCTCTTTCAACACTTCTTCATACCCTGATTCATTCACCGATGTCGCAGACCCCAAGAACCTATTGAATTCTCTTCCCGTTGCAGGATCAAAGCGAACTCCCGACGTCTTCTGGCGGTTAGATACGCTGAGAAAGTAATCGGATTGGTCGGGAGTTGTTGAGGCCATGAGAAGTTTGTCGAATTCCCATTGTTGAGTCTTGATAGAACCGGTGAAGATCAGACGCTCTGTGGTGAGCATGACCACGCCTCGATCCTTGTCCATTTGTAGCTCTTCTCCCGGTATTACTTGCCCCTGCATAGCTCCTACGCGAAAGCGGATTCCGCCTCCAATGGGAATGCTGACACCTGTGGAACCGCCTGCATAGCGTGATGGTGTGCGACTTGCCTCGTGGAAGATACCCGTGGCGGACCAGAGTGTGCATTCACCTTTTTCTTGCATAAGGGTATTGGGAACTGAATCTTCGCCATTAGATGCTGCAGTAAAGACGGTAATGAGTTTTTTGAGTGTCTCGAAATCTTCTTGCCAGATTTCGTGGAGTCGGTTGTATTCATTGGTTGCAGCCTTATTGGCACGCTTTACTTTGAGGTTTGCTACCCATCCCATAGAGGTAAGGGTAGTGACTGGGAGTGTCAATGTGTGGTTTCTGGGTGACCTGACCCCTTAAAACGAGTCCATCTTTCGCGAGAGTATCGCCCTATAAAGGGCAGGAGGTAGGAAATATTCAGGTCATATCTAACTGCGCCCACCACCTGAGTGCAGGGACTTAAATTCTTGCGAAACGATGCCCTCTAAATCGGCGCTAATGTCAAGTATTTTCACTTATCGAAAGCCCTCATCTGATCCAAAATTTTTGCCACATAGAGTGATTGATCAATTGCTGGGATCCAGGCGGATTCACCCAAGATAAAAGCGCTAAAGTTTTCAAACATTAGGCGGTACGGATCGACAGGTGCAAATTCTTCAAGATGATCACCGATAAGTAATAAACTTGGCGCATTCCACGAGGTAAAGGCGTCATCTTCTGGACACTCGATTGTTGCTAATTCACCAGAGATAACCAGCTTCTGCATCTCGGGCATTTCAAAAGATGAAAGGGCAGATATCTCTATATTATTTCCCAACCTACCGACGAGCTGTGTGGTCAGATCCACGCCAGTACCACCAATATTTTGAGTGAGTGATTCGATAATAAAATCAGGTTCGCCATGGATCAGCGCTCTCCAAAGATGGGCTTGATAAATCCCAACATCGAGCAGGCTCCCGCCACCCATTTCTACTTTGAGGCGATAATTATTTTCAAATTGAGCAGGGAAACAAAACGATGAAACAATTTGATTGAGCGCTCCGATGTCGCCACCATTTACCAATTCAACGATGCGCGCAAATCTAGGATGCCAGCGACTCCAGACCGCTTCAACCAATACGCGATCATATTTTGCAGCCGCCTCAGCCATCTTCTGACCTTGCTCGTAATTTAATGCGAGCGGTTTTTCGCATAAAACATGCTTGCCAGCTGCCAGGGCTGCAATTGTCCACTCACAATGTTGGTGATTAGCGAGATTTATATAAACTGCATCAATTTCAGAATCTGCGAGTAAATCTTCGTATCTGTCATAAATCTTTTCTGGGGCCAGCGCAACTGCACGGCTGCGTTCTCGACTTGCTACCCCGTGCAATCTGGCATTTCCTGCCTCGTGAATCGCCGGCGCTAAGCCTTTAGTCGCCACCCAACCTGCGCCGAGAAACCCCCAGTTGATCATGCGCGCAAGAGCACGAGTGATATAGGTTTTCCATTTGCTAAGGCAGACTCCTCAGCAGCTTCCATAATTGCAACAACATCACGCGATTGCGTTGCGAGAACTGACATGGGGGTGGCATCGTTTAGATAAGCCACCAATGATGAGTAAAAGGAGTACGGAACATGGCTTACATGTTCAATTACCTCGCTACTTCCATCACCGCGATGTAACGTGATGATTGCAGGTAGATCAGCGACAGCACCGCCGGCTGATTCATCCCAATTGCCAATGAGCGCACCCTTTGTTCCAAGGATATAAAATTTTGGTTTCCGAGCTGCAGCTAAATCTGAGTTAATAAATACTGCCTGTGAACCATCTTTAAAGTTAATACTTACCTGCGCGTGATCGGCATTCGTCACATGGTCCCAAACTCGCTTTTGATTTAGCCCACTAACGAAGTCCACCTCAGATGGCACCAATGACATTATCTGATCAATAAAGTGGCTGCCCCAGTCAAAGATCGCGCCACCGGAAATTGCGGCATCAGAGTGCCAGTAATCACAGGGCTTTGAATAACCTCCAACAAAGCTCTCGTAATGAAAGAGATCTCCGATCTGGCCATTCTCGATTTGCTCTTTAATTGTTAAGAAGTCCAGGTCGTAGCGACGATTCTGGTAAACAACCAAAAGGGCACCCTTAATGTCTGCTAACTCTAATAACTCATCACACTCTTGCGTGGTGAGCGCCATTGGCTTTTCTAACATCACATGGAGCCCAAGTAATAGCGCTTGCTTCGCCCATTTATAATGACTATTGGGTGGTGTGGAAATCACCACTAAATCAAGATCACCTTGGGCCAACATCTGATCAGCATCGGTAAAAGTCTTAGCGTCAGGTGAAATCTGCAGAGCTGCCGTTAGTCGCTCTGGATTTGTGTCACAGACCGCGTAAAGGGAGAGACCCTCAGTGGCTTGAACTGCTTTGTTGTGCTCATCACCGATAGCGCCATAGGCGAGTAATCCGACCTTAATATCTTTGCTAGGCACCTTAGGAACTCCTTGAATTGGCAACGCCCAAGAATAGCGCTGAAGCAAAGCCTCGGCATTTTGAAGGGTTGGACTTTCCTGCTGCGTCCTCGGGTCACCCTGCAACTAGCTTGAGTAAGTCTATTATTAATGCTGGCATTGGTCTTCCGTATATGGAAGTTCAACCATCACCCTTGCCTGCCAACGTTCGCTGCCACAATTTTCATATCAAGCTGACTTGGGATAGAGATCAATGTGCTGGCTGGAGTGAAGAATTGATGTGTTGGTTCGGGTATGGGTGACATTCTGAATGGTGTTTACTAGCGACATGAAAATTGTACAACGAGGCACCCAAATAATTCTGGGTCTAGCGCTTGCATTTGCAGGTGTCTCTCACTTAACAACTAGTCGCACAGAGTTCCAGGCTCAGGTGCCAACGATCCTAAAATCGTGGGCAGATTTTGTGGTTCTGGCTTCTGGCGTTGTTGAAATCATGTTGGGCCTATGTCTAGTGATGTTGTGGCGATACAGGGTGCACACAGGTTGGGTCGTTGCAGCATTCTTTGTAGCGGTCTTTCCAGGAAATATCTCTCAGTATCTCAACCATATTGATGCATTTGGTTTAGATAGCGATAGAGCACGCTTAATACGTTTGTTTTTCCAACCTTTGCTAGTGATGTGGGCGCTGTGGGCTACTGGGGCGTGGCAAGAGCGCGCCACTATGTTTAGAATTGCGAGAGGGGGCAGGCTCAGGTAGCGTTTTGCTGTGAGGAAGTTATTGGCAGCCGCGCTGGTATTTGTATTCTTGGGTACTGGAGTTTCCCATGCTCATCAACCTGTTATTTTGTTAGATTCGGACACATCCGCCGAAAAGGGCCCATTACTTGTTGATGGAACTGTTTCTTTTGCTATAAGGGCGTCGTTTACTAAGGCGGGACAAAAGAAGGCGTTTCGAGCCCAACTAAAAGAGGGCGATGCATTAAATTTTCAGTTCCTAATCATGGATAAAAAGCCAGAGAACGCCCTTAAGATGACTCAGCTTCCTAATCTTGTTGTGACTGGTCCTGGAGGCTTTAAAACAACGATGAAGCTAAATGAGCGCACTAAGTTCTTTGAGTCTTACACTCAAACTACTTACCTGTATTTAGGCCGCTATAGCTCAGTTGCTAAGAGTGGGGTTTATAGTTTCCTTCTTACTTCACGCGGTAAAGCGGCGATAACTTTAGGTGTAGGAAATAAAGAGATTCCTGGTGAAGTAACACGTGGCGCCGCGCCAATGGTCAGTGCTTCTGCCGCGCCCGTTGCTCCAGCAACTGCCTCTGCCAAGCCTTCAGCTAGTGCTTCTGCACCAGCGACTACTGCCGGATACACAATGGCTCAAGTCAAAGTCAATGACAACATAAAGACCTGTTGGGCCGTTGTCGATGACTATGTCTATGACTTAACTAAGTGGATTAACTCTCACCCCGGTGGTGCTGGTGCCATCGTTTCTTTATGTGGCACTGATGCGACCTCTGCCTTTAAAACACAACATCAAAATCAAGCTAAGCCTGCAGTCAGATTAGATTCATATAAGTTAGGCCCACTTCAAAAGTAAAATGTAACCCTCGAGTTAGATTAAGCCCTCACTAAGACCTTCTAAGACTTCTTGAGCACGCTCCTTCAACTCAGACAGATCACTTAATCGCTTAAGACCAAAGACCTGTTGACTCATGCGGTGGTTCTTGGCAAATGTCTCTTTATGACGGTCAAGAAAATCCCAGTAGAGGGTCGTGAATGGGCATGCGCTCTCGCCAGTGCGCAGCTTCGGGTTATAGACGCATGGCTTGCAATAGTTAGACATTCGCGAGATGTAGGCGCCACCTGCGGCATATAGCTTGGTCATCATCGCACCACCATCAGCATGAACACCCATACCAATGACGTTTGGGACCATGACCCATTCAGTGGCATCAATAAATACTTCGCGCATCCAATCCAGAAACTCCTGTGGGCTGGTGCCGGTTATCAGAGCTAGGTTTGAAAGCAACATTAATCGGGGGATGTGGTGAACCCACGCTCGGTTATTAATGTCCGTGATCGTTTGCTTCATGCAGTTCATTTGCGTTTTTTCGGGGTTTGTAAAAAGCGGTAGGAGTGGCGTCGTGGCCTTGAGTTGATTGTTATTGCGGTAGTCAGGGCCGAGAAACCAATACATGCCGTTGACGTATTCACGCCAGCCAATGATCTGGCGGATAAAGCCCTCGGCCGATTCAATTGGAATTGCGCCCGAATTAAAGGCCTTCATAGCAGCGTGGATCACCTCTGACGGGTGAAGCAGGCCATTGTTGAGGTATGGGGAGAGCAGCGAATGATGCAGAGCCCAATTTTGAGTTGTCATGGCATCCTCGAGCGGTCCAAAGTTGGCAAAATGGTTCTCGATGAAGTTCTTTAACTGAGAAAGTGCGCCTTCACGGGTAGTGGCCCAGGTGGTTGTGGGAGTGTGGTCAAGCTCTTGTGCTACTGCTTCATCTATCGCATCGCGCTTGTGCTCTAGGTATTTGGGTCCTTCATATTCTTTGGGTGGGGGCAATCTGTTCTCTTTATCAAAGTTCCAGGATCCACCCACTGGATCTTTGCCTTGCATCAAGATGTTTAGGCGCGTGCGTTGCTTTCGATAAAAGTTTTCCATCAGGTATGTCTTTTGTTCACTGGCCCATTGGATAAATAGTTTCCGTGGCGTGAGAAAGAAGTCATTATCTATAAAACTCAACCCATGATCTTGAAGAGCCTGGTATTGAGTAAATGACGATGGCTCAGCGCAGGTGATGGGGAGTTGCTGATGTTTCTTTGCAATAATTTCTAACCCATCAATTGTGGTGGGAGCCTTAACGTATTCGACCGTAAAACCTTCTTCTTTAAGTGATTGAGCAAAGTGTCGAGCGCTGGAGATTAAGAAAAATAGCCGCTCTTTGTGCCAATCACGCCCCGTTATCATGCGAGCGCTTTCAACAAGGGCAATGACGTCCTGGGTGCTATCGGCGTCCTTGAGCACGCCGTAATTACGATGAAGATGATCAAAGGGGATATAGATTATGCGTTTCATCTATTCTCTCTACAACGATCACTGCAGTACTTCACTTCAACCCAGTTCTTGGCCCACTTCTTGCGCCACTCAAAGTCCAGGTGGCAGCGCTGGCAGGTTTTAGGTTCAAAACCATTCTTAACTTTAGCTATGCGGGGCATGAGATAAGCGTAGGCGAGTGTCTGTTCATTGGCCATGCGAAGTCCATCTTGCAGGCTAGCTAATAGGCAAAGCTCTCTTTCTCCTAAAACTAAGAGGCCACCTCAATATCTGAGGTGGCCTCTTAGTTATGAAAACTCCAAATATCTACAAACGTATTATTTGGCGAATTTTGCTACGTCCACACCTGGTGGCAGGATCACTGCATCAATTGCGTGAATGACACCATTTGAAGCGGGGACATCTGCACTAACAACCTTTGCACCATTGACGGTTACACCACCCATTGTGGAGAGTTTAACTGTCTGACCTTCTACGGTTGCGACATCACCGTCTGTAACGTCGGCCGCCATGACCTTGCCTGATACGACGTGGTAAGTAAGGATCTGTACGAGTAACGCCTTATTCTCTGGAAGAAGGAGTGCATCTAGTACACCTGCAGGAAGCGCTGCAAACGCATCATCGGTTGGTGCAAAGACGGTGAATGGACCGGTTCCACTAAGCGTTTCGACCAACTCGGCGGCAGTTACTGCAGCAACCAGCGTTGAGAAAGTGCCAGCACCGACAGCAACATCAACAATTGTTCCAGGAGTAGTTTCTTCTACTACTTGCTCTGATGCTGTATCCGTTGTCTCTTCTACGTCGCTTCCACATGCAGATAATGTCAGCGTCATTGCAACGGCAATCGCTGCGAACACGCCTGGGCGTGACATCTTCATCTATTTCTCCTCTAATTGGATTCAATTTATGGCAAGAAAAGCGTAAATTCAGGCGTAGAGACCCGCAATTTGAAATGAGCCTTAACCAAAATTTTATGCGTGGAAATCCAGGAATTCACTGCTAATTCACAGGTTGGCCAGAATACGCGGCCACTGTTTGACCCCAGGGTGATGTCCTTTTCGAGGGGGGGGAAATGATGTCACTTAGTGAATATCGCAACCAAATATGCAGTAGAGAAACCGAAGCCAATGGCCGAATACAAGAAAGTGAACCAACTTAACTGTGCCGGAATCAAGAGAGTAAGAACTCCAAGTGCAGCGGCGCTAAGACACATAATCTTTGCCACATTCCCGACCCGGCGCTCTTCTGCCTGCCCCGCGTGATTCCATAAATTACCAGCAAGTGCGAAGACCGTAATCCCGATCATCCGCATGGACCAACGAAGAGCACTGCTGTCGTCAAGCTGAAGAAGATTGAGGAAAACTCCAGGAAGTATCACCAAGAACAGTGAAGAAAGTCCAAAGACGATAGCTCCCGCCTTCAAAATCTTTCTCATTGCTATGACGTTCATAGATTTATGGTAGTCCTTCGATGGTCCGAGAAAGGTTCCCCGCGACAACGGGTGACCTATGGGGCAGAATCTCAGTCATGTCACTCGCGATCATTACCGGTGGGTCTCGTGGGTTGGGCTTTGAGTGTGCAACGGCGCTAAGAGCCGAGGGACATGATGTGGTTCTGGTGGCCAAGAATAGTGAACGGTTATCACAAGCGGCTGCCCAATTGGCTTGTGAGTACGTTGCGGTCGATTTAGAGAATATTGCAGAATCGGAGAGACATTTCAAGGAAATCGTTCAGCGCTTCGGTACGCCAGATATTTTGATTCTTGCTCACGGTGTGATGAGTGCAAAGATATCGAAAACTCTGAAAACCGATACTGCAGAATGGCGACGAGTGATGACCATCAACTTAGATGCAGTCTTCTGCGCGCTCAACACGGTTGCTGCTCCGATGGCAGAAGCACGAAGTGGGCGAGTCATCGTTTTCTCTGCTTGTTTAGGCCGGATGTCAGGGCCAGGTAATACGGGAGGGCTAGCTCCGTATCGGGTAAGTAAAGCTGGAGTAAATGCGCTTGTGCGCAACCTCGCTCACGAGACGGGATTAGGTAGCCGTGGGCTCTTGGTCGACGCAGTCTGCCCCAATCATTCGCGTACAGATATGGGCGGTCCGGACGCGCCGCTCTCTGCCGAAGAGGGTGCTCAAACTGCAATTTGGCTAGCGACCAGAAACTTTGATCTCACGGGCGAAAGTGATCAAGAGAGACTTACTGGAGTCTTATGGGAAGAACGTAAGGTTGTGCCTTGGTGAGCGGCACTCTTGATCGCAAAAAATAGGAATAGAGTTCCAGTAAAGATCGAAGCAATTACTTTTAGGATTTAAGACTTATAACGTTGGTAAGAGTTGTTGATCTCTTCCTCTGCCAAACCTTGTCCAACCCAATCACCACCATGAACCAATTTATTCGGTTCGAGTGTCTTATAAACTTCGAAGAAGTGTTTAATTTCCTCCAATTCAAAATTTGGAAGATCTTTAATATCAGTTAGATAATCCTTACGGATATCACCAGCTGCAACGCAAAGCAATTTATCATCGCCTCCCTTTTCATCAGTCATGCGAAGCATTCCAATAACGCGGCAAGAGACTACGCAGCCGGGAAAGGTGGGTTCATCCAACATGACGAGAGCATCTAGTGGGTCACCGTCTAATGAAAGAGTATTTTCCACAAAGCCGTAATCATATGGATAACGAGTTGACGTGAAGAGCATCCGATCTAAACGAATCTTTCCCGTTTCATGATCGATCTCATATTTGTTTCTTGATCCAGCAGGAATCTCAATCACGACATCAAAGATCATTGGCTTCATGAGTATATTTTAGATGCTTCGTCTCAGTTTCTCGTGCCTATTCAATGGTATTCAACTGGGAATTACTGGGGAGTCGAAACTCGGATCGGTAATGAGGAGTTATTCTGATTTAGAGGGTAAAGCGGGCTTACATGGACCCTTGCAAATGAAGAAGCTCTAGGACAGCAATTGCACTATCAAATCCCTTGTCTTCGCTGCTGTTTGCACGGCCACAACGATCGATGGCTTGGTCGAGGCTGTTGCACATCAAAACCCCATAACCAACAGGCTTCCCGTACTTTAACGAGACGTCCATAATTCCCTGGGTTACGCCCTGGCACACATAATCAAAGTGCGGTGTTTCACCCTTCAATACCAATCCCAAAGCTATCACGGCATCAAAACCGCGTTCTAATGCGTACTGGGATGCGAGAGGAATTTCAAAGGATCCTGGAACAAAGAAGACTTCAGTTCTAGCCACTTGTGCGGCAGATAATGCCCGCTGAGCACCCGCGATCAAGTCATTGCAGATACCTAGATGCCAGGAAGAAGACACAATTGCCACTCTTACTTCGGGGAGTAGCTTCACTTCGATTGTTGGAGCATGACCTGTCATTACTTGCCTCCTCGTGTGTGGCCTAATCTTTCTTCCTTTGTTGCGAGGTACTCCTCATTGAATCTATTACTAGGGACCACAAGGGGAACTCGAAGTACGCCAATACCTGCGGTCTCTAGTGCCTCGACCTTTCGAGGATTATTTGTTAATAGCTGAAGCTTCTCAATGCCAAGATTATGAACAATCGCGATCGCATCACGCCAGTCTCGCGCATCGACAGGGTGACCTAGGTGCACGTTGGCATCCACGGTGTCCATACCTTGATCTTGCAGTTGGTAGGCGCGGATCTTTTCAGCAAGACCAATTCCGCGGCCTTCGTGGTCCCGCAGATACACAATAAAGCCGTATCCGTTTTCTTTAATCATCGACATTGAAAGCTCTAACTGCTCGCCACAGTCACAACGTTGGGATTGCGTGACATCGCCGGTAAAGCATTCGCTGTGGATTCGAACCATCGGAGTATTATTTGCCGTGCCGAACGCAAGTACGACATGTTCGCGCTGACCGAGTCCTGGATAGGTGGCAATCCTCCATGCTCCAGTGCTTAAAGGAAGATCAGCCCAGGAGAATTTAAAGCTCGAAGGAGCTTCACTATTTTGAATCCCATGTTCGATTACATATGCCTTGAGCTCTGCAACCGAGATAATGGGGAGGGAATGCTCCTTTGCAAAAGTCTCCAAAGCTGCACCACGTGCCATAGATCCATCCTCATTAACAATTTCGGATAAGAGACTCAGTGGCTTCTCGCCGACAATGTGCGATAGTGCGACTCCAGCCTCGGTATGCCCCCCACGTGCCTGTAAACCACCGCTATTAGCAACTAAAGGAAAAATGTGACCCGGCCGAATGAAATCTGTGGGAAGAGCGTGGTCACTCGCCAACGCTCTTACGGTATTTGCCCGCTCTTCAGCGCTTACACCCGTAGTAATTCCGGCCTTGGCATCGACGCTTACGGTAAATGCTGTCCTTTTAGAATCTTGATTATTTTCCACCATGAGTGGCAGACGTAGTTCGCGGGCACGTTCTTGAGTCATTGCAACACATAAAATTCCTGTTGTATGGCGAACCATAAATGCCACTTTTTCGGTAGTCGTCTTTTCTGCGAGAAGCAATAGATCACCTTCATTTTCGCGATCAGCGTCATCGGTGACGATGACCAGATCGCCATTCTTGTACGCAGTAAGGGCAACTTCTAAGCGGCTCATGTATTCATACCTTTAGTAATTAATCTCTCCACATATTTTGCTAGGACATCAACTTCGACATTGACTAGGTCATTGGGCGACTTCGTTGAAAGATTGGTGCGTTCCAAGGTTTCGGGAATTAGCCACACCGTGACAACGTCGTTCTCGTCATTTATTTCTCCGACAGTGAGCGAAACCCCATCCAGGCATATAGATCCCTGGTTAACGACGTACTTTGATAGGTGACCAGGAACTTGGATTTCAAACTTTGCCCAGTTCTCACCTGGGATTAATCCCATCACGGTAGCCACACCATCTACATGCCCTTGAACCAGATGGCCGCCCATACGTGCATTGAGTTGAGCAGCAAGCTCTAGATTGACGCGACTGCCCACCGCAATCTGTGACAAGGATGTCATCGACAAAGTTTGGAGCATCACATCTGCAGCAAAGTGAGTGCCAGATACTTCAGTGGCCGTGAGACAAACTCCGTTTACGGCGATGGAATCGCCACTGGCGATTTCAGCTATCAATTTCGGTGCGTTGATGGTGACAATTGCAGAACTTTCGCCCTTTTTGATGTCGATAATTTCGCCTAATTCTGAAACTAAACCGGTGAACATTAAACATCACTCCTCAACCGATAGGTAGATTTGATATCGCCCATTAACATCTCGGTACTTATGTGCTCTAGATTCAATTTCTCACTAATCGACGTTGCGTTGTTCGAGGAATAGAAGTGTTTTCCGGAGCCCAGCAACGAAGGCGCCTGATAAATAATGAGTTCATCTATGAGACCGTGATCCACCATCGCGCTACCTAGCGTGGGGCCGGCTTCTACAAAGACATGATTCATGTCTAATTCACTGAGCCGCTCGACTAATAGATCCAAGTTCTTTGTCTTCACCACCACGGTTTGCGCAAGATCATCAAAAACCTGCGCTTTGCTCGGTAATTCTTGCTCGCCGCAGATGACGCGAATTGGATTCTGTGTATATCCAGCAAATTCTCCGCGGGGAATCAGATGGGGATTATCTGTAATGACCGTGTTTGTTCCGACCAGAATTGCATCGGCTTGTCGACGGAGTAACTGAACATCGGCTCTTGAACTTTCGT
>WLIL01000038.1 GCA_009702245.1 Actinomycetota bacterium | reverse complement strand
GTTCGCGCAAATTGCGAATAATCGCCTTCAATGCAGGCAGATCTGCACTGCCGTGGTAGATGCTCGATTCGCTATTCATTTCCATCCTCATAAAAGAGTCGCTCAAAGACTGCGCGTGCTCGCCGACTCTGTCGACGCCACTCTTCCATGAGCGCTTCACCCGAGGCAAAACCAAGCACCTGCGAGACTGCCCGCGCACTCTCGGTAGCCTTGGGTACCTCATCTGAGTGGCGTGCCGTCACGAGCATGACCGCATTGCGAATGCGAGTGGCGAGCAACCAAGAATCTGAGAGTGTGGCCGCATCAGCTATCGTCAAGAGATTCGCTGCCACCGCTCGATTGAGAACTTCCAGCGTTCCAGTGATACGCAACCGAGGATTCTTACCCGCATAATTCATTTGAAGATATTGAGCCATCCATTCAACATCAGATAAGCCGCCAGGACCCAGCTTGAGATGGAGCGACTTATCTGCACCTCTCGGCAAGCGTTCGGATTCCACACGCGCCTTCAGCCGCCGCATCTCTCGAAGATTGCTCATGCTTATTCCTGCAGTGGGATACCGGTAGAAATCAATGAGCGCAATGAAGCGCTCCCCCAAATCTGCATCACCAGCAATGGGACGAGCCCGAAGTAGCGCTTGTCGCTCCCAAAGAAGGGCCTGCTCCGCGTAGTAATGCGCATATGCGGAGAGCGAACGGACCAACGGACCTTGTTTTCCATCAGGACGGAGATCTGGGTCAATGATTAGCGGTGGCTCAGGGTTTGGCAGCGAAGTAAGGCGTCGCATCTCTCCTGCGATCCAATGCGCAGCGTCAGTACCCACTTTCTCATCTGTTCCAGGTAAATATTCGTGTACGAAGAGCACATCTGCATCACTCTGGTAACTCATTTCGTTACCGCCGAGACGCCCGAGAGCAATCACCGCAAATTTAACGGTGAGTGGCCCATGCTCTGCCACGTATGCGCGGCTTGCCGCATCAAATGCGGCTTCTAGGGTCGCTCCAGCAACATCACTCAGGGCGTCACCCACTTCGGCAACCGAGAGCGTGCCGAGTAAATCAGCCACCGCGGTGCGGAAGAGTTCTCGGCGGCGGACTGCGCGCACAGATTCAATCGCCTTATCGCTCTCATCTTGGCGACGCACCACGCTGAGCGATTCTAGAATGAGTTGCTCTATCCCTCGAGGAGCTAAATCTCCATCGTCATCCAACATCGCAGTTGCTTCGGGCGCGCGCAAGATGAGTTCGGATGCATATCGTGACGAGGAGAGCACGAGAGCAAGGCGTTGCGCAGTGGCTCCGCTGTCGCGCAACATCCGTAAGTACCAAGGCGTATCACCTAGCGCATCCGAAACTTGTCTAAACCCAAAGAGCCCGGCGTCTGGGTCTGGTCCTTGGGTGAACCACTCCAACATTGCGGGAAGTAATTGACGTTGGATAGCCGCACGTCTGGAAACCCCCGAAGTGAGCGCTTGTATATGCGCCAAAGCGCCCACTGGATCTCCGTAACCAAGAGCTAAGAGTCGAGCTTGTGCGGCTTCTGGCGTGAGGCGTTGTTCATCTGCCGCCAGACGGGCAACTGCTGCGAGAAGCGGTCTAAAAAAGAGCTTTTCGTGAATACTGCGGACAAGTGAACGGCGCTCACGCCACTGCTGGAGGAGTTCAGCACTGGACTCGTAGGCCATCGAGCGAGCGATGCGCCTGAGGTCGCTCTCATCTTCTGGAATGAGGTGACTGCGTTTCAGTTGATTAAGTTGAATGCGATGCTCAAGCGTGCGCATCCAACTATAAGCTTCAAGTAGCGCCGCCCCGTCTTCTCGCCCCACGTAACCAGCAGCGCTCAGCGCGCGCAAGGCCGACATCGTGCTCTGCACGCGAAGATCCTCGTCTGCCTTCCCGTGAACGAGCTGCAGAAGTTGGACCGCAAACTCGACATCGCGCAATCCGCCCACACCTAATTTGAGATGGCGATCTGCATCCTTACTGGGAATATGCTCTTCAACTCTCTTGCGCATCTTCCGTACGTCATCAACAAAGGTGGGCTTCTCGGCCACACTCCACGTGCCAAGAGAGGCCATTGCAGTGAATCGAGCACCGACATCCTTACTACCCGCCGCAGTGCGTGCCTTTAACAACGCTTGAAACTCCCACGGTTGGGCCCATCGTTCGTAGTAGGCCGTGTGACTTTCGATGGTTCGCACGAGGGGACCATCTTTTCCTTCAGGACGCAGGCCCGCATCAACTTCCCAGAGCGAACCTTCACTCGTGGTTTCGTGGCAAGCTCGCATCACTTGGGTAGCCAGTTTGGTGGCATTGCGTAATTGATCGCCATCAACATCGTCGGCAACAAAAATGACATCGACATCTGAAATGTAATTAAGCTCCCGCGCCCCGCACTTACCCATCGCGATAACTGCTAGTTCAGTATCAAAAATTCCGGTCTCTTGGCGCGCAATGAGAAGAGAGGCGTCGAGAGCTCCGTCCGCTAAATCTGAGAGCGCCAGTGAGGTTGCTTCAAAACCGCGAGTACCTGTGAGATCGGCTGCCGCTATCTGTAAGAGCGCTCGCCGGTAATTAATTCGGAGCGTATTTGCACTCTCTAACCAGGTAGGTGCCGCAAGAAAGAGTTCTGGAGCGGGTGTGAGGTCTTCTCCAAGAAGAAGAGCGATGTCGCCCGGAAAGCGAATCAGGTGTTCGCCTAAAGTTGCGCTCGCTCCGAGTACGGCAACTATTCGATCTGTGAGCAATGCATCGACCAACAAAGTCTGCGCTACGGATTGATCGGCCTCGATCAAACGCACAAGGAGTGCGAGCGCTTGGTCCGGATCTGATGCATGCGAGAGCGCATCGGCGAAGACTTCCCTTGAAGGTAAAAGGCCCATCAAAATCTCGGCCTGGGTGGTATCTAGAAAACCGGAACGGGCAAAGAAACCTTGCTCGCTGGCTCGCCTCTTCTCCATCACCAACCCAATCGTTTAAGCGCCTTAGGATCGCTCTGCCACTCTTTAGCAACCTTGACATGTAAGTCAAGGAAAATGGGTGTACCTAAATATGCCTCGATGGCATGGCGAGCTCGCGTTCCCACATCTTTAAGGCGGGCTCCACCCGTGCCAATTACTATCGACTTCTGGCTTGGACGCTCTACGTAAATGTAGGCACGTACATCGGTGATCTTCTTTCCAGAAGTTCGTGGCACGATCTCCTCCACCATGACCGCGATGGAGTGTGGCAATTCATCACGAACACCTTCAAGAGCAGCCTCGCGAATTAATTCAGCGACCATGATGTCTTTTGGTTCATCAGTGACTTCACCATCGAGGTAGAGCATTCCACCCTCTGGAAGCGCCCCAGCCAAAACGTTAATAACCACATCGAGTTGCTCTCCAGAGAGTGCGGAGACCGGAACGATTTCATCCCACTCAAATCCCGACTTCTTTGCTAGCTCCGAGATCTCCATCAGCTTCCCAGGTAGCTCCGCCTTAGGAATGGTGTCTATCTTCGTGAGCAAGGCGATGCGCTTAGTCTTGTATGCCGCCGAAAGAGCTTGGCAAATGAAGTGATCGCCTGTGCCGCACTCTTCATCAGCCGGTAAACACATAGCGATAACTTCGACGTCTGCGTATGCCGCCCGAACTAATTCGTTGAGGCGCTCTCCCAGCAGCGTTCGTGGTCGATGGATACCCGGGGTATCAACCAGAATAATCTGTGCATCCTCGGTATTGACGATGCCGCGAATGGTTTGGCGCGTAGTCTGCGGCTTTGAAGAAGTGATGGCGACCTTGGTGCCTACCAGGGCGTTTGTGAGCGTTGACTTACCCGTGTTTGGTCTACCAACGATTGCCACAAACCCCGAGCGCTTCACACTTGCTCAGCTTGCGGTGCAAATTCATTCATCGCAGTCAGTGCGCGAGCAGATGCGGGCTCTCCCCATATTGAAAAAGCTTCGATGCCAGAAGCACCACTTGAAATAGCGGCTGCGAGAGTAGCCTCCAGAGCATCCAGAGTGAGCGAAGGAAGAGAAACATTGGTGGCCACGTAAGTGCGGCCAGTGAGATCGCGAACGGCAGCGCCTTGGCTACGTTCTAGACGTATCGCCGTGCTCTTTGCCAGGATTTGAAGTTTTTCGTTCTCACTCACTCTCTTCACCCTCTTCGCTCTTAAGTCGTTCCACCAAGACAGTACCAAGGCGTTTGCGCCGCCCGATCGGACGCTCTGCAGTAAAGCGAAGACCGCCCACTTCTACGCAACTCCCAGGAATGGGGACCCGACCGAGCTCTTTTGCCATATACCCGCCGACAGAATCTACGTCAGCTAGTTGCTCGTCTGTAAATACGATATCGAATTCGCTCGCTAAATCTTCTAGATGAACGCGTGCAAAAACTCGAGCCTTGTCCTCGCCAAGCCACTCGACGGCAGAATCGTCAATGTCATACTCATCTTCGATCTCGCCAACAATCTCTTCGAGAATATCTTCGATCGTAATCAAGCCAGCGGTGCCACCATATTCGTCGATCACCACAACCATATGGATTTGTTGGCTTTGCATCTCACGGAGAAGTTCATCTGCTGCTTTGCTCTCTGGCACAAAGGTTGCCGATCGCATTGCTTCACTCACTGGTATCTGCGCGCCACTCTGGGGATCTGATTGCGCTCGCTTAGCAAGATCCTTGAGATAAACAATGCCGACGATGTCATCAACATTCTCACCAATTACTGGAATACGAGAGAATCCAGAGCGGAGCGCCAATGAAAGCGCCTGCCGCACATTCCGATCACTCTCAATCCATACCACTTCGGTGCGCGGCACCATAAGTTCACGAACAAATGTTTCACCCAGCTCGAAGACTGAGTGAATCATTTCGTGCTCTTCTTCTTCCACGAGCCCACGCTCGCGAGCCTGATCTACTAAGTCCCTTAATTCTTCGGCAGAAGCAAAAGGCCCTTCGCGAAAACCTTTTCCAGGAGTGATGGCATTACCGATGCTGATGAGAATTCGAGTGACCGGCCCCAAAATAAATGCCAGACCAACCGCGACGCTAGCTCCGGGACGTACCCAACCTTCGGGCCGTTGCTTTCCAAGAGTTCGTGGACCTACACCCACCAAGACATAGAGGACTACCAACATAAGCCCCACTGTGTAAGCAAGGGCAACCGTCTGGCTCTCTATGTGATCTAAGAAGATGAGTGCGACCAGAAGTGTTGCCGTCAATTCGCATGCTTTACGAACAAAGAGAATTACGTTGAGATAACGCGGCGCATCTGCCAGCACTCTTTTGACCGTCACGGCGCCTCGGTGTTTTGCCTCCACCATTTCATCTACGCGATAGCGCGAGATCGAGGTGAGCGCAGCTTCGGTACCGGCTAAGAATCCAGCGAAAACCACAAAGAGCAGCGCCAATAAGACTTGAATGGGATCCATCAGAGCGCGCGCCACTCGGCCAGCAAGGCATTTTGCAGAGCGAACATCGTGCGCTCTTCGTCCTCTTCGGCATGGTCATACCCAAGGAGGTGCAACATGCCATGAGTCGAAAGCAACTCAAGTTCTTCCGCGAGGCTCTGACCAGCGTCCTCGGCTTGACGCTTAGCAAAGGCAGGGCAGAGCACCAAGTCACCTAAAATAGGTGCATCGTCGTTCACGTTGCCAGAGTATGTGTCGGGAGAGACCTCATCCATCGGGAACGAGAGCACGTCCGTTGCACCCGGCTCATCCATCCATTGCACGTGGAGTTTGGTCATGTGCTCCTCGTCGACAAAAATCACCGACAGCTCAGCGTGCGGATGTATTCCTAACTCAATGATTAAGAATGTGAATAGATCAGAGAGTCGATCAGAATCAATCTCGAACTCTGACTCGTTTGTCAGTTCTATACTCAACGATCCACTCGCCTTGGTGAGGCATGGGTGGCATCCCAGCGGCTATATGCATCGACAATATCTCCAACTAACTTGTGTCGAACCACGTCAGCAGAAGTGAGAGACATGAATGCCACGTCTTCGACGCCATCAAGAATCTCTGTCACGACTCGCAATCCAGATTGATTACCGTGTGGCAGGTCAACCTGTGTGACGTCACCCGTCACAACAATCTTGGACCCAAAGCCTAGGCGCGTGAGAAACATCTTCATCTGCTCGGGGGTGGTGTTTTGCGCTTCATCAAGAATGATGAATGCCTCGTTGAGAGTACGACCACGCATGTATGCAAGTGGGGCAACTTCAATGACACCCGACTGCATCAACTTAGGAATAGAATCTGGTTCGATCATGTCGTGGAGAGCGTCGTAGAGCGGACGAAGGTATGGATCGATCTTCTCGTAAAGCGTTCCCGGCAAGAAACCAAGACGCTCCCCCGCTTCAACTGCTGGACGCGTCAGGATAATACGAGAAACTTGCTTAGCTTGTAGCGCCTGTACTGCCTTGGCTACCGCTAAGTAAGTTTTTCCGGTACCTGCTGGTCCAATACCAAAGACAATCGTGTTCTTATCGATGGCATCGACGTAATGTTTTTGATTGAGAGTCTTCGGGCGTATCGTCTTGCCGCGGTTTGAAAGAATGCTGAGTGAAAGCACTTCAGCAGGCTTCTCATGGGGCTCGTCGCGCAACATTTTGATAGAACGCGCTACCGCTTCATCGGAGAGAGGTTGCCCTGAGCGGATGATGAGAACAAGTTCAGAGATCAATCGCTCAGACATGGCAATCTCCGGAGAATCCCCGGTCAGCATGATCTGATTGCCCCGTACCAAGAATTCCACTGATGGAAATGCTTGCTCAATGACCTTCAGGAAAGAGTCACCTGCACCAAGCAGTGCGACCGAGGGCAGACTGGCAGGAATGCGGAGTGTAGAAGTTCGAGAATCCATTGGTGCCATCTTACTTAGCCCGGTGGCCAGGCGAAATCTCGCCCAGCCAGCACATGTCCATGAGCGTGAAATACGCTCTGCCCGACCCCAGCACCGGAGTTGAAAACCAGTCTAAAGTCCTGGCCAGCGGCTACCTGCTCGGCCAAAGCGAGCATCGCTGCGACGGAGGCGCTGTCTTCCCTGGTCAATTCCCCCACGTTTTCATAGTGAGCTTTGGGGATCACGAGGATGTGCGTCGGAGCCACTGGGGATATGTCGTTGAATGCGATCGCCAGCTCGTTAGTGGCTACGAGAGTTGCTGGAATCTCGCCATGCACAATCTTGCAGAAGAGACAATCTGCGTCCATCTCTACTCCTTCGAATTCTTAGCGTCGGAATACCATTTTCGCTTTTGCAAGATTAATGCCGTAGCAATGGCGCCGGCATTCTTAGATCGCAAGACATGCGGTCCGAGGTGCACTACTTGAGCTCTCTCTGCGAAGGCTTCGATTTCGGAATCCGAAATACCTCCTTCAGGTCCCACCACGATCAAGATCTCTCCCACTTCAGGTATCTCGATTTGATCGATCCCGATATGCGCACTTTCGTGTAGCACCACCACGTGCGCAAACCGCGCAAGGAGCAGAGGTAACTCTTTAGATGAGACCATCTCGCTCACCCGAGGGACTAATGCTCTACGAGATTGCTTCGCCGACTCTTCGGCGACCACTTGCCACTTCTCTCGTGCCTTCACGCTCTTCTCTTCATCCCATCGGGCAATCGAATGTTGCGCGCTCCATGGAATAATCTCTTCGATGCCTACTTCAGTGAGTAGTGCTACAGCATCGGTTGCCGCATCCCCTTTAGTAATTGCTTGTAGTACTGCAATCCCACTATGGGGATCCTTACCACGGCGCACCACTCTCACGCTGACAGGAGAGAGGGATTCAACTACTCCTTCAACCCATGCGCCGAGTTGATCTGCTACTCGGATTTCTTCACCCACACTGATGCGCAACACCTTCTCTGCATGACGTGACTCATCAGGAAGTAGCGTGGTCACTTCTTTCGACACAGATTCAGAAAAGAATAAGGAGAGCATTAGCGGGTGAACGCATCCTTGATCTTCGACATGAATCCATGTTCGAGTGGCTCATGTTCGCCCGCCGGCATTACTTCAGCCCGCTTTTGTGCGAGGGTCCGGAGCAATTCAACTTGCTCAGCGTCAAGCTTGCTCGGTGTTAAAACTTCTACGTGCACCACAAAATCACCGCGCCCATGTTGGCGCAAACGGCCGACGCCAAGCCCGCGCAGAATGATCTGTTCCCCACTTTGTATCCCCGGCTTGATATCTACTTCTTCCATGCCATCAAGAGTCTCTACCTCAACGGTGGCACCGAGCGCCGCGGCTGTCATGGGAATAGAAATAGGAAGGTGGAGGTTGTCGCCTTCTCTCACAATTGAAGGATGTGGGATCACCACCATCTCAACATAGAGATCACCAGCGGGCCCACCTCCTGGACCTACTTCCCCTCGCCCATCAAGGCGCAGGCGCGATCCGGTCTCTACGCCAGCAGGAATGTGAATTTCGATAGTGCGACGTGAACGTACGCGTCCGTCTCCGGCGCATTCAACACACGGAGAAATAATGGTGCTTCCGTAACCTTGGCACGAATTACACGGACGACTCGTCATCACTTGTCCGAGGAAAGATTTAGCAACTTGTTGCACTTCGCCGCGCCCGCGACAAATATCGCAGGTCTTCGTGGACGTTCCTGGCTTACGCCCCGTGGCATCGCACTTTTCACAGCCGACGGCGGTGTCTACGTGGAGCTCATGATCGACGCCAAAGACTGCGTCATGGAGATCGATCTCGACGCGAATGAGCGCATCTTGCCCACGACGAACGCGCGGCTTAGGTCCCCGCGATCCACCGCCACCGAAGAAGGCATCCATCACATCGCCGAAGCCAAATCCTGCGCCGCCGAAACTACTCCCGCCGCCCATGTCATAGTGCTGGCGCTTCTGCGGATCGCTCAACGTTTCATACGCTTCAGTGACTTCTTTAAATTTATCGTGTGTGGTGGTATCCGGATTTACATCTGGATGCAACTCTCGTGCCAACTTGCGATATGCGCGCTTAATTTCGTCTGCGCTGGCCTCGCGAGCGACACCTAGCGTTGAGTAATGATCGGCCACTCTACGAACCACTTTCTGTTAAGAAATGTCCCACGTACTGAGCAACTGCGCGTACGGATGCGATGCTGCCCGGGTAATCCATGCGCGTTGGTCCAAGAATTCCCATGGTTCCAACTGGCTCGCCCGCGCGACCATATCCGGTAGCGACGAGTGAAGTACCTTGCAAACTATGTAATTCATGCTCGTGGCCAATGCGTACCGTCATACTCTCAGCCGCATCGCCGAGAAGTCGAAGAAGGACTACTTGCTCTTCGAGAGCTTCAAGAACCGGGCGCACTGAATGCGTGAAATCTGTACCGAGCCGGGCAAGATTGGCAGTTCCCGAGAGGACGATCCGTTCTTCGCTCTGTTCAATTGCCATTTCAAGGATCGTGGAAACCACAAGGCTTGAGAGGACTTGCTCTTCTTTATCAGCACGCGGTGCCACAGAAATTAGGAGGTCCGGCAACTCGTTGAGTCGCTTACCCACACAGAGAGCATTAACTCGAGCACGCAATTCGCCGAGCAAAATGTCAGAGACTTCCGCTTTAGCGTCAAGAATGCGTTGCTCTACACGTCCAGTATCTGTGATGAGCACGATCATGACGCGACGCGTACCGAGATTGACTAATTCAATGTGGCGCACCGTCGAGCGAGTAAGTGAGGGGTATTGAACTACCGCGACTTGGCGAGTGATCTGTGAGAGCAAACGAACGGTCCGTCCGATGACATCATCTAGATCAACTGCGCCTTCAAGAAAAGATTCGATCGCTCTGCGCTCGGCAGCCGAGAGTGGTTTCACTCCAGCAAGTCGATCTACAAAGAGGCGGTACCCCTTGTCAGTGGGCACTCGTCCCGCGCTGGTATGAGGTTGTGTGATAAAACCTTCCTCTTCCAGCAGGGCCATATCGTTTCGAATGGTCGCCGGCGAGACGCCAAGTGCATGGCGCTCAGCAAGAGATTTGGAGCCCACCGGCTCTTCGGTGGCGACGTAATCTTCCACAATGGCGCGGAGGACCTCAAGCTTTCTGCTCATGGGCCCTCCCCTCGGCTTCTCTGGCCCTCGATTTCTCTGGCCCTCGATTTCTCTGGCACTGTCGCCAGACGAGTGCCAATTCTAGGTGGAAGCTAAGCCCCGTGCGAGCCCACAGGGTCTGGCAGGGAGAGCGCCCCTCCCGCATGGGCCACTATCCGCTCCTCCTCTGGTTGCCCAAAGAGGTAAGCCGCCCCACTGCCCACTACCTGCCACCCACTGGCGCTCTCCCAGACAACCGCCGTCTTCTCATCGATTCCGAGTGTGGGCACCTCCCACCATGACTTCCCGGCTAGTGATGGGACTCGAGAAGCCAAGTGCATCCGGTCAAAATGCGGAATAACCTGAAGGTTTTCAATCAACCCCAAACCCGCACGAGAGTGGCGGCCCATCGATCGAAACTCCACCAGATGTGAACAGAAAGCCATAGCTCCAGCGCTACACCCGGCCAACGAGGCACCGCGGGTGAAGGCACTCACGATGGCAGACCAGAGTGGGGTGCCGACGAATGCCTCGGTTAACAGATAAGGATCTCCGCCAGAAAAATAAATCAATGCCGCATTCTCGATGTCATCGAGCATCCCTGCATCGGCCGCGAGCACGTCACTTCGGCTTTGTAGATCGAGATATTTCGCTTCTATTCCTATTCGAGAAGCAGCACTGGCTCCAAGATTTCGCCAGTACTCACGGCGATCAACGCTCTCGTGACCCGAAGCCGTAGGAATTTGAACGTAATAACGCGCAGATTCACCTCGCCCGCGGCGTCCACTTTCTACCAGAGAATTTTCGAGAACTAGTGACGTGGACAGGTACTCACCCGACCCCACAAGCGCCAGCGCACCCGCGGCACTCGCCATAGTGGACTACGCGTTGATCGTGATGATGGCGACGGAGAGGAGCACGAGAAGGACAAATGCGGGGATCGCGCCTTTAATTTTTTTAGCACGAAAGTGAAAGAAGATGGCGCCGGCCATGACGAGCCAGAGACCTACGAAACCGAGCCAGGCAAAAAGTGTCAGTTTGAAACCAATCAGGATGCCGAGCGCGCCAAGAGCCTCGAGTGCACCTGTGAATCTGCCGAGACCGTCTGGAACATTCACTTCACGTGTACCGGCCAGGCCCTTCTCGTTACCACTGGCCTTCATCAAACCAGAGAGCAGAAAGAGCAAGCAGAGGAAGAGGGCGAGGATCAGGTGAATATTATGTGAGGTCATGTAGTAACCGTACGGTATGGCGGAGCGCATTAAGCGCTCACCCCTAAGATAGACACGCCATGATTAGCACCTTTGTTAACCATATTCTCGACCTCGTTGCCTCAGCCGGCCCGTGGGTCTACGTCATCGTTGCTATCGCTGCAATTGCCGAAGGTGCGGCATTCCTTGGTCTCGTCTTTCCCGCAGAGACCACCCTGATCGTTGCCGGGGCGGCAACAGCAACTGGCCATTTGAAATTATCAATCCTCATTCCGATTGCAATTATCGGCGCGATCATCGGCGACTCCACCGGTTATGAAATTGGGCGCATCCTCGGACCTCGGCTGCGCACATCCAGGGCGGGCAGGCGAGTCTCGGAAGCACATTGGAATAAGGCAGAAGAGTTCATACACAAATACGGGGCATGGGCGGTCTTCCTTGGACGCTTTGTCGCGGTCCTGCGTGCACTTGTCCCAGCAATCGCCGGAACCATGCGCATGAAATACGGTCGATTCCTCTTGGGCAATTCCCTCGGTGCGGTCATATGGGCGCCAGCTGTGCTCATAGTGGGACGAATAGCAAGTGATAACCTCGAAAAAGTCGAGAAGATTATTTCACGAATGGGTTACTCATTCTTCCTTCTCTTAACCGTCTTTATTACTCTCTTGATAATTAGGCGTC
>WLIL01000037.1 GCA_009702245.1 Actinomycetota bacterium | reverse complement strand
GTAACGAAACATAACCCCTCCTGAGGGGTCTCCGTTGAGAGACCCGCGCTTGTCGACCGGTGTCGACCTGGTCCTCACCCGGAGCACCCCACCGCGGTGGAGGGTTGCCGTCCAGCAAGCCGGGGCTAAACGCTGGAACTCATGACCTGTGCAAAAGATTAGCGAGCAAGAGGCAAAGTTGTCTAATCAGGCCGCATCGCGCACGAGCGCCCCTAATTTCTCGGCCAACTCGTGACGCATCCGGGTGAAAGCCTCCGGCGGCCAGCCGGATTCCATGACGCGCTTCAAGAGGCCGGCAAGTGAATACTCTGGGTCATCCTTCTCAGCTTCATCCAGGGCTAGCCGAGCGAGCCCACCCTCCCCTGCCTCATAACTCGTCGCCGCGAGCAAACAGGCAACTGGAGCGCGATAACCGAAAGGTGCCTGGGTAAGGAGAGTGCGCCAGAGCTCGACGGCGTCAAGCAATTGCCTACTTTTGTGCATCGTGATCGCGAAGTCCCGCAGAGCGAGATTTTCCAGGGCCAGCAGCGTGGGTCCAATTTCAGCTGGAAATAGTGTGCGACTTACCTGCCACCGTTCCCAGACTCTGCGCAGAAGCGCCGCAGCTACCGGAAGAGGCAAGACCTCACCCATAGACGGAATAGGGCCACCGACCTGGGCAAGAGTATTAGCCAAATCATGCTCGGAGGCGCATGGCATTACGTGTCCGCGGATTACATGTTCGAAAGCAATACGTGAACTGTCGAATGCAGGAAGTGGGTTGCCTTCATGTAGGCAGGAGCCACATTCCTTCTCGCACAATCTCGAGATCCAATGCGTCTCGTTAACAACGATGGATTCGATGAGAGAAAACCCTGCGGACTTAATTTCGTTTTCACAAATTTCCAGGAAGGAAAGGCCATCGCTACCAGTGTAAGCAACGAGCATGACGTCTTCAATATTTTGCCAAGCGAGTGCCCCAATCAACTCTCGCACAGCATCGCGTTCGTTGGGCACAATGACCTCGGTGCGCATGACTCGAGCGAGTCGGCGCTCAGAGGTGAGCGAGAGCACGACGAGTGAATCTTGCGGATGAAATCCTAAGAGAAAAGGTATCGTGAGAAGAAGATCCTGCGGTGTATCAAGGACGAGTGCTGTTGTTTCATGTGATGTCATATGCGGAGCCTGCCGACTTCGTCACGTGTTGTCAGGTGTGAGATCTGCTGGTTGTGGATATCAAGTGTGCACGTGCAGACCGCACCCGAATATACGAGGTGTAGGTAACCACTATCGGATCTCCAATGACCTCGACCATTTCCCCCTTGCTTGTCTCGGCAACGACATTCCACGTCACCTGCGCACTCAACAGAAAGAGATTTGCATTGCGATACGAATGCACCACCAACCCAGCCGGATAAGGGTCCCCTAGGCCGGCGTGCCTTGTTGCCCCATCTCCAAAACTCCAATGCACTGATGGTTTCAATGTGATCAGTAAATCAAAACCACCCACGGAGAGAGTGAAGGGTCTTGGCAACGGTCTTAAATATCCATTAATTGGAATCGCCACGACCGCCTCCCGTGGCTCCACAGTGATCGCCAAATCAGGAATATGTTCGCGAACACTTTCACGAGCTAGTGGAGATGGCTTTCGCACCACTATTGGTGCAGTGCAAATCCCTGGAAAATCGATGGGCGGATCACAACGCCCAGTAGATTTCTCTATTTGAATAGTTGGTGTCTGCGTGCGATTTTTTCCGGCCACTGCGCGCTTAACTACCGTTGCCACCACATCGCTGTTATCGATATCTGTTGAAACGGTAAGACAAGAGCTCGTGGTGCACTCTGCCATCGCACTTCCCCATGAACCCGCCACAAGAACAGATGTAAGAAGTACAACAAGATATACGCGCTTCATGGAGTGATGACATGAGATTGAGCAGTCGTCATCATCCATCTGCCATTACTCTCTGAAAAATGAAGGAGATCAATCGATTCCATCGCGCACTGTCGTGAGTGAATCTGCAGAGAGAGCCGTGTGCTCTGAAGTGCCTTCACTTCAAGCCCCAACAGGTCAACACGATCACTGCCAGAGCGACATGCGGCTTCACTAAAAAGCCGGTGAAAGAGCAGATCGAGTACCTCAATAGGGATGTTTTCGGGTATCAGCCGTTCGCGATATTGAGAGAACGTAGCCACCTGAGTAATCGCTTGCATCAGCTGCGGATTCGACTCAGGTTCGAGCGCCGCCCTAGTTGAATCACACCCAAGTGGCACCAAGAGAAGCAGGAGCGCGAAATATTTCATGGCGGCACGCTAAAGAGGAAAAGGCGCCAAGGGGACCCGACTCCCCCAGCTCGAGATTCTCGCCCTGAAAATGGGACTCCAGGCTCCTAGACTCTTACTGTGAGTAATGGCGAGAGCAGCGACGGCGGAACTTACCGTCCAGAGAGTGGGGATGGTTGGCACGAGTGCCACTGCGGCCATAAACATTGGGGCATCTACGGCGCCGCTGGACTCTTAGCAGTGCGTCGAAGGGGCGAGGAACTCGTTGTGCTTCTTCAGCATCGCGCTCCGTGGAGTCATAACGGTGACACCTGGGGGCTACCCGGAGGGGCGCTCAATCGAGATGAGGATGCCATCGCAGGCGCCTTTCGAGAGGCGCTTGAGGAAGTCGGGATCGACGCCACTCACCTCACTCCACTTCATTCACACATGGACGACCATTCAACATGGAGTTACGAGACGGTGATTGCACTTGCATCAGATGATGCCGTTGCCTCGGTTGCTAACCACGAATCACTTGCGGTGGCCTGGATTGCCACCAGCGGTGTCGAAGCAGAGAACTTGCATCCTTCGTTTGCCAAGTCGTGGCCGGCGCTACAGAAACTGTTACAAAGTTTAGGGATCTAAAAAAGAAAGCGGGGGTTCTCTTTCGAGAACCCCCGCTTTACTAGTTGATGATTAGCTGCAACCGCTTGTCGAGCCGCAACCTTCGCAGACGTAGCAAGAACCAGCCGGGCGCATCTTTGTGCCGCAAGTGACACACATCGGCGCGTCCTGATTGCGGCCCATCATGGCTTCAAGGAGCTCGGTGGAAGAACCCACCTGCCTAGCAGGAGCAGCAGGAGCGGCGGCTATGGGCTTGGTGACCAAGTCTTCGCTCTCTAACGCAGTGATTTCTTCAGCAGCGCTATATGAACCTGTTTCGAGTTGACGAGCACGCTCTTCGGCGGTGTAGATACCGAGCGCCGAACGCGTCTCGTAATCCAAGTAATCAAGGGAGAGACGACGGAAGATGTAATCCATGATGGATTGCGCCATACGTACGTCAGCATCATCTGTCATACCAGCTGGCTCAAAGCGCAGGTTGGCAAACTTTTGTACATAGGTCTCAAGAGGTACGCCGTATTGAAGACCGATAGAAACCGCGATCGAGAAGGCATCCATCACACCGGCAAGAGTGGAACCTTGCTTGCCAAGCTTAAGGAATACCTCACCAAGTGAACCGTCTTCATACGAGCCAGCAGTCATGTAACCCTCAGCGCCACCGACCGTGAAGGAAGTGGTGAGTGATGGGCGTGACTTGGGCAAGCGACGACGTGTGGCTACCGCTGAAACTTCAGCTGGCGCTGCGTCTTGTGCGCCGCGAGCATCTGAAAGTGGTTGACCCACCTTGCAGTTGTCGCGATAGATAGCGAGTGCCTTCAGGCCGTACTTCCAACCTTGGAAGTACACCTCTTCGACCTCTTCAACAGTGGCTTCTGATGGAAGGTTAACTGTCTTAGAGATAGCTCCCGAAAGGAATGGTTGGCATGCCGCCATCATGTGCACATGGCCCATGGCCGCAATGGGGCGAGCGCCCATCGCACAATCGAAGACGCTGTAATGCTCAGGCTTGAGACCCGGGGCATCAATAACGTTTCCGGTCGTACCAATGTGTTCGACAATGGCTTCGACTGTCTCTTCGGTGTAGCCAAGTTTGCGAAGTGAACGTGGAATCGCTTGGTTGACGATCTGCATAGATCCGCCACCAACCAACTTCTTGAACTTAACGAGAGCGAGATCTGGCTCAATACCCGTGGTGTCGCAATCCATCATGAGCCCGATAGTTCCGGTGGGTGCAAGGACGGATGCTTGCGCATTACGCCAGCCATTCTTCTCACCAATTTTGAGGCAATCAGCCCAAGCCTTGGTGGCCTCACGATGAACATCTTTATCGAGAGTAGTGACTGCGCGAGATGCATCATTTGCTGCAGCATGCTTGCGCATGACACGGGTATGGGCATCTGCGTTACGTGCATAACCTTCGTATTGACCCACGACACCTGCCAATTCAGCTGAACGCTTGTAGGCAGCACCTGTCATGAGCGAGGTGATAGCGCCAGCAAGTGCACGACCACCCTCACTGTCGTAAGGAAGACCACTTGCCATGAGGAGAGCGCCGAGGTTGGCATAGCCAATACCTAGTTGACGGTACTTGCGAGTAGTGTCGCCAATGGCCTCTGTGGGGAAATCTGCGAAGCAAATAGAGATGTCCATCGCTGTGATAACAACCTCGACCAACTTGGCGAAGTTCGTCGCATCAAATGAGCCATCCTCTTTGAGGAACTTGAGCAAGTTGATGCTGGCTAAGTTGCAAGAAGAGTTGTCGAGTGACATGTACTCAGAGCATGGGTTAGAAGCGTTAATCCGACCCGTCTCTGGATTGGTGTGCCAATCGTTGATGGTGTCGTCGTATTGAATGCCGGGATCTGCGCAACCCCACGCGGCGACAGAGACTTTACGGAAGAGCTCACGGGCATCGACAGTTTCGATCACTTCTCCGGTGGCGCGAGCGCGGAGACCAAATGTCTTGCCCTCTTCAACTGCGCGCATAAATTCATCACTCACGCGAACCGAGTTATTAGCATTTTGATACTGCACAGAGACGATGTCTTTGCCACCGAGGTCCATATCGAAGCCAGCGTCACGGAGAGCGCGAATCTTATCCTCTTCATTTGCCTTTGTTTCGATAAATTCTTCGATATCTGGATGATCGATGTCGAGCACAACCATTTTCGCTGCGCGACGCGTAGCTCCACCAGATTTGATGGTTCCAGCAGAGGCATCAGCTCCACGCATGAAAGAGACCGGGCCCGATGCAGTGCCACCAGACTTGAGAAGTTCTTTGCTCGAACGGATGCGGGAGAGATTAAGACCGGCTCCTGAGCCGCCCTTAAAGATCATGCCCTCTTCGCGATACCAGTTAAGAATTGAGTCCATCGTGTCATCAACGCTCAAGATGAAACAAGCGCTCACTTGTTGCGGAGCAGCCGTTCCGACGTTGAACCAGACGGGTGAATTGAACGAGAAGACTTGATGCATGAGAGCCCACGTCAACTCATGCTCAAAGATTTCTGCGTCGCTGTCGGCAGCAAAGTATCCAAAGTCCTTGCCAGCCTTCGTGTAGGTCAAGACCACACGATCAATAAGTTGCTTGAGACTCCACTCACGGTTATCGGTGCCGACAACACCCCGGAAGTACTTGGTCGTCACAATGGTGGAAGCATTTACTGACCAGAAGTCAGGAAACTCAGCGCCACGTTGTTCGAAGATGACCTCGCCGCTCTTCCAATTTGTCTGCACCACATCGCGACGCTCCCACGTCACTTCGTCGTAGGGGTGCACGCCTGGAGTCGTAAAAATACGCTCTATGCGAAGACCTTTCTTCGACTTTGATGCGGTAGCGGAAGGGCGAGTGCTAACGGTCTCGGGCATTTCATCTTCTCCTGTGGTGTGGTGTTAATCGATCGAAGAGAAAGCCACGCTATTTGCGTACCCACTCTGCAATACATTGGATGGTGAACTGATATTGCTACCTGAACTGATATTGGAACTGCTACTTGTTGCGGGTATTGCTCGGAGCAGTGAAATCTCTGCCTCGAAATCTTCTAGTGATTCAAATGCGCGATAAACAGAGGCATAACGCAGATAGGCAACTTCGTCGAGCTCGCGTAGCGGTACCAAAATGGCCAGGCCGACTTCTTGAGCTTCAATTTCTGCGCGACCGCTCTCGCGCAACGCTTCTTCAACTCGTTGAGCTAGCAGTGCCAAATCGTCATCGTTCACCGGGCGCCCCTGGCACGCCTTGCGGACACCGGCGACTACTTTCTCGCGACTAAAAGGCTCAGATGCGCCGCTGCGCTTGATGATGTAGAGAGCAGCGGTCTCTTGGGTGGTGAAGCGACGGCCACAGGTGGTGCACTCGCGGCGGCGGCGAATGGAGGTTCCTTCATCCACAGGGCGCGAATCGACGACTCGGGAGTCCTCGTTACGGCAGTAAGGGCAGTACATCATTCGCCTCCTTTTTACGCTCAACTGATAAGAGTTCTGACCCCTCAAAAAGGGGTCGTCTGTGGATAAACCTGTGTGTGGCCTGGGGAGAACCGCTATCTGGTGACCACAACCTGTGGAGGAAGTACACGGTTGTAAGCACTACATATAGGGGTAAGAGTAGAGCGGGAGTCGAGGGTTTGCAATGTTGGCAGTGAAGTCGGCGTGTTGGGCGTGTCGAAGGGGAAGGGCCCCTTCGAGGGCGTATCTTGCTCGGATTTCTACTGGGAGATCGGGACGATGAGGCGTTGCCCCGCCACCAATCCTGCTGACTCCAAATGGTTGAGCTCAGTGATGTTATCCACGACCGAACGGACATCGTGGCCGGTGCTCACGTGTCGGGCTATCGACCAGAGCGTCTCCCCCGGAACCACCACGATCTCTTGGTAGGTGACCGAGTTACCAGGGCTCACTCCAGCGTTGGTGCCATCTTCGGCAATCGCTCCCGCAAGAAGTGCACGTGAGAACGTAGCCACCGAGAGAGTGAGGGTGAGGAGAGAGGCGAGTACGAGAAGGCGTACTACGAGGCGACCGCGCGCCGTGAGGCGGAGCGGAACGGCGCTCCCCTGGGGCTGGATCCTTCGATCGCTCTCCCGAAAATTCACCCGGGGAGCCATCTGGTAAGAAACCACGTAGCTACTCATCTCGTCCTCATCTCTCAACTTTTCGAACATTTGTTCTAATCAAACACCTAAATGACCAATAATGCAAGATTATTTCGAACAGGTGTTTGAATTTCCCTCCTTCAAAGGCTATCTTGGGGGTATGACACCTCCAGATCACGCTCCAGAGAAGACTCCAGCACTCGACCCGACCTTTGCGGAGCTGCCCGACGGCCCCGCCGATGACCATGGCCTTACCGCCCGCCAGCGGAAGATTCTCGAGGTCATATCGGCTTCGGTATCTGAGCGCGGATTCCCACCCACGATGCGTGAGATCGGGGCAGCTGTCGGCCTGGCGAGCTCGGCTTCAGTTGCCTACCAGCTCTCTAACTTGGTGGAGAAGGGTCTGATCAAACGCTCAGGCGGACGCCAAATGGATGTCATCTCCCCCGAAAGCGGAGAGCAGATCATTCCTGGTAGCGCATATGGCTCACCTGCCCAGACTCAAGCACGCAAGAGCGGCAGCATGCGCGAGGTGCCTTTAGTGGGTCGCATCGCCGCCGGCGCACCCATCTTGGCGGAAGCCCATATCGAAGAAAGCTACTCGCTCCCTTCCGATCTCGTAGGCAGTGGCGAGCTCTTCCTTCTTACCGTTGTGGGCGATTCCATGGTCGATGCCGCTATTTGCGATGGTGATCTGGTGGTGATCCGTTCACAGAAACATTGTGAACAAGGCGAGATCGTGGCAGCCATGATTGATGGCGAAGCCACCGTCAAGACTTTCAAGCGAAGCGATGGTCATATCTGGTTAATGCCCGCTAACCCTGCCTACGCGCCCATCCTTGGAGACCACGCGGAGATACTTGGAAAAGTTACTGCGGTCTTGCGCTCAATTCGTTAAAGAAGTTCCTTCAAGAAGTGCGTCAAAGAAGTCCCAGCGATTCTTTGATACGTTCGGCCACATTTCGGTCTACCTGCGCCAAAACCGTGGTTCCTTCTTCGCCATGAACTTCTTGATGCACCTCTCCAAATTCGTGCACGAGGTGGAGTAAATCTCCGCGGGAGTAGGGGATCAAGAGGTCAAGACTCACTCGACGCTTGGGCAATTCTGCTTCAACTCGCGCTAGTAATTCAGCTACCCCTTCGCCAGTAAATGCTGAGACAACCATGGAGCGCGACTCTCGTCGGCGGATTAATTCAATCGTTTCAGGATCGGCAACATCCGCCTTATTTATCACGATTATTTCCGAAATTGCGCGAGCGCCAATCTCATCAAGTACTTCGCGTACTGCATCGATCTGCCCCAATGGATCTACATGTGAGCCATCAACAATATGCAAGATGAGATCAGAGCCACTTACCTCTTCGAGTGTTGATTTGAATGCCTCGATGAGTTGATGTGGAAGGTGGCGTACGAATCCCACCGTGTCAACGAATGTGTAAGTCTCGCCATCGCTACTTTCCGTTTTGCGTACCGTGGGGTCGAGGGTGGCGAAAAGTGCGTTCTCGACAAGCACTCCGGCCCCGGTAAATCGATTAAGGAGGGATGACTTACCTGCGTTGGTGTACCCCGCTATCGCGACCGACGGAACTTGGTACTTCACACGTTCCTGGCGCATCGTGTCGCGAGACTTCTTCATCTCAATAATTTCCTTACGCAACTTCGCCATTCGATCACGAATACGGCGACGATCCGTTTCTATTTTGGTTTCGCCCGGCCCGCGACCACCAATACCGGCTCCGCCAGCCGCGCGACCACCCGCCTGACGTGAAAGTGATTCACCCCAACCACGCAATCTAGGAAGCATGTACGTCATCTGAGCAAGCTCTACTTGCGCTTTGCCTTCACGACTCTTGGCATGTTGGGCAAAGATATCGAGGATGAGCGCAGTGCGATCAACAACTTTAACTTTTACCTGAGCTTCTAACTGGCGCAATTGACTAGGCGAAAGTTCGCCATCACAGATCACCGTGTCGGCTCCTGTTGCAATGACCACATCGCGCAACTCTTTGACCTTGCCACTTCCAATGTACGTAGATGAATCCGGTGCATCACGTCGCTGAATCAGCCCGTCAAGAACTTCAGAGCCGGCGGTCTCTGCTAACGCCGCCAACTCCGCAAGTGAATTCTCGGCCTCGAGAGCAGTGCCTTGAGTCCAGACACCCACGAGTACCACGCGCTCCAATCGAAGTTGGCGATATTCAACTTCAGTAACGTCTTGCAGCTCTGTGGAAAGACCAACAACGCGTCTCAGCGCATGGCGTTCGGCTAAATCAAATTCTCCCGACGACGTTTCTTCTACATAGGAGTCGTTATTCATCAATGTTGACTTCAAAGTCATTTACGAGCACCGCTGGGCCAGTCATTGTTACTTCCCCCAGCGCATCGATATCGATCTCTAATGAGCCACCGAGTACATCAACACGCCAGGTGCTAGCCCCGACGACCCCGGCTTGCGCAGCCGCGGCGACTGCCACAGCACAAGTACCGGTTCCGCATGAGCGAGTCTCCCCCACGCCTCGTTCGAATACTCGCATCGAAAGATGCCGCTCGCCCAGAATTTCAACAAACTCAACATTAACTCCGTCTGGAAAAAGCCTTGCTGGGGTCACTGTAGGTTTTTCGAGCACTTCAGGAAGAAGTGCGAGCGACTCAAGAAAAACAACCGCATGCGGATTTCCTACCGAGACTTTAAATCCGAGCCAACTATTTCCTCCATAAGTCACCGTTGGCGTACCCAGCTCTATGACGACTGCCCCCATCCCGGCTGAGATACGCCCATCCGCTTTTATCTCGATTCGTTTAATACCGGCACGCGTATCTATATCGAAAGAAGTGCGACTCTCTAGTCCTCGATCATACAAATACTTAGCCATGACCCGAATGCCGTTGCCACACATCTCCGCAAGGCTGCCATCGCTATTTCGATAGTCCATAAACCAATGCCCATCACGTTGCTTTATCTGAATGAGACCATCAGCTCCCACCCCGGAGTTGCGATTGCAGAGCGAAGCAATGTCACTTGGACTGAGATTGCCCTCCGGAATGAGAATGAATTCATTCTCGGTGCCGTGGCCTTTAGTGGCGCGAAGCGGCGTGCTCGGGGTCATACCTACGATCGTAGGCGCTACCGTTGGTAGATGCGCGCGCGCCTGATGATCCTCTTCTCAGCGATCTGCTTTGGCACCACGGGTACCGCGGCGGCCCTCGGTCCTTCCGAAGCCGATTCACTTGCGGTGGGCACCAGCCGAATTGTCATTGGGGCCCTCCTGCTGCACATGTTTGCCATTGGCAAGAGTGCGGGAGTATCACCAGTGCGTCTGCGCGCCTGGCTCTGGGCCGGAGCCGGCATGGCCTCCTACCAACTCACCTTCTTTGCCGCGGTACACCTCAGTGGCGTCACAGTAGGCACGGTGGTGGCTCTTGGTTCAGCTCCCGCGCTCACCGGAGCTATCGACTGGCTCTGGTCTGGAACGAAACCGCGTGGCCGATGGTGGATAGCAACTGTGTGCGCCGTGATCGGCGTCGTCATCTTGACCACATCCAAGGGCAGTGCGACTCAAGCAGCTTCTCTCTGGGGAATTCTCCTTGCCCTCGGTGCCGGAGCCTCGTATGCGATCTTTGCTGTCTGCAGTAAGGAAATCTTGGCCAGTGGCGGTTCGTTTCAATTTGCCATGGCCCGAGTCTTTGGAATCGGAGCCATCATGCTGGCTCCGCTACTTTTCATTCTCCCCATGAAATGGATTACCACTCCTCAAGGTGCCGCGATGGCGCTCTGGTTGGGTGCGGTCCCCACGGCGATTGCCTACCTTGCGTACGCATATGGTCTAAAAAGTGTGCAACCAAACGAGGCGGCCACACTGACGTTGGCAGAACCAGTCACCGCAACACTCTTTGGCGTCCTTCTCCTGAATGAGAAATCTTCTCTCACAACGTGGGTGGGAGTAGCGATTGTGGCGGTTGGATTATTACTTCTCGCTATGCAGCGTTCGACGAACGTGCGACCTGGCGTGCGCAAGGGCATCGCTTAAGTCTTCAAAAATGTGATGATCAGCAGTTACTGCTCTCAGTGCGTTACTGCGCTCGAGTATTTGCCGTTGGGCCGGAAATACTCCTTGCAGAAAGACGTCAATCCGCTTCTTGTGTAGCTCTCGGATAATCTCCCCCACTGCTTGAGCACCACTTGCATCAATACTTGTCAGAGAACCCATCCGTAACACCACTACCTTGACGCCAGAAACCTGCGTGAGATGGTGAAGGAAGAGATGTGCATCTCCGAAGAAGAGCGCACCATCAAGGCGGTAAGTCACGATGTGTTCATGAAGGAGTCGATGGCCCTCGTCCAAATCAAGATGCTCGCTCACATCTTCTAACTCCACAGATGACGAGTGAACTAGGTGGCGCAACGCCATGACTCCAGCAAGCAGTAAGCCCACTTCGACAGCAATGATCAAATCTAGAGCCACGGTAACAAATGCAGTAACGAGGAAGACAGCAGCATCGGAGCGAGTTGATCGGAGCACTGAGCGCACATTCCCGAAATCAATCATCCGAAAAGCAGTTCCAATCAAAATTCCCGCGAGAACCGAAGTAGGAATTTGCCCCACTATCGGAGCGAGGAAGAGCACTACGAGTAAGAGGAATAAGGAATGGAATATGGAGGCCAAACGTGTGCGCGCACCTGATCTGACATTTACTGCAGTACGCGCAATCGCGCCGGTAGCTGGCATACCGCCCATCAACGATGCCGCGACCGTTCCCAGCCCTTGGCCAAAGAGTTCGCGATCGGGATCTGATTTGGACGAACTATCGGCCATTCCATCCGCCACTCGGGCAGAGAGCAATGACTCAATAGCGCCCAAAGCGGTCACCGCCAAAGCGGCGGAGAAGAAATCAGAAGCCACGCTCGGATCTAGATGCGGGAGGTGCGGGAAGGGAAGCGAACGAGGAAGCGAACCAATGCACGCCACGTCAAAACCGGAAAATTGCACTAGAAGGGTTCCGCTGACTACCGCCACAATGCTGGGCGGAATTTTGGAACCAAGAGTCGAGAGCAAAATTACTAAGAAGGCAGAACCAAGACCGAGAAAGACGGCCGTGCGATTAATGCCCTGGACTGAGAAGGTGTGCCAAGCAACTTGCGCCGCATTGCTTCCGGCCGGTTTCGCCACATCGAGGAGTAATGGAATCTGCTGAAGTGCAATCACGATCGCGATCCCAACCGTGAAGCCCTCAATGACCGGCCAAGGAATTGCGCTTATTAATCTTCCTAACTTAAATACCCCCAACAAAAT
>WLIL01000036.1 GCA_009702245.1 Actinomycetota bacterium | reverse complement strand
GTGCCCAAAGCGACCAGGAGAAGATTCGCAACCTTCCTAAGTGGGCATGGCTCGTCCTCATCATTGTCTTCCAACTTGTCGGCTCGATCGCCTGGTTCATTGCCGGAAAGCCACGTCAATTGCGCACCCGCCGTCCGCGGATTCTTCCGCCAGATGACAATCCCGACTTCTTAGGATCTCTTTAAGTTATTTGATTGAGGCGTCGTAAATTGATTGCACCGCAGAATTAAGTGACGCATCAAATTCTGCATCACTTTGCTGCGCAGAAAGACCCTCAGTGAGTGCACGCGAGAAACTTGCAATTACCCCGGCATTATTTGCCAGCATCTCATTTGCGAGCTCTCGGGCGTATCCACCAGAGAGTGCAACAACGCGAACTACCCGCGCATGGTTTACAAGTGACGAATAAAAGCCAGCAACATCTGGAAGCGTGAGCTTGAGCATGACCTCTTGGTTCTCACCGAGCGCATCAAGGTGAGCCAAAATCTCTTGACGCAGAATTGACTCTGCTTTGGCCTTATCCGGGCAGTTGATATCGACCTCAGGTTCGATTATTGGAACTAATCCAGCAGATCGGATTTGGGCGCCAAAAGCGAACTGCTGAGCGACAACCGCCTTTATTCCAGATTCGTCTGCTCGTTTAATTACTGAACGCATCTTGGTTCCAAAAACTCCGTGCGAAAGTGCACTCTTAATTCTGGCATCAAGTTCCGGAATGGGCTTCATGAGTTGAACGCCGTTTTCTTCGACAGCTAATCCATTATCAACTTTGAGGAAGGGAACGATGCCCTTCTTCTGCCAAAGAAATTCAGCAGTTCCAATTCCATCAATCTTTCGATCCATGGTCATCTCAAAGAGAATGACTCCGATCACGCGAGAAGAGTTAAGTGACGGACTCTTGATAATGCGGGTACGCATCTCGTGAACCCGATCAAACATTTCAGAATCATTTGAATACGAGCTCTCATCCAGGCCATAAAGGCCCAGCGCTTTCGGTGTACTGCCACCACTTTGATCCAATGCACCAATGAAGCCCTTGCCAGATTTCATCTGATCAAATTGCGCTGAGTCCATTTGTATCCTTACATCCCCTATTTTTGCCGGCTATTTACTCTACTTCGAAGTGGGGGAAGCTAGTGCAGATCTTGGTCTAGAGTCCAGAATATGTATGTTTTCCACTGCCCCATACGTTGACGTATACATAATTAAAGAGGAATGAGGAGCCCGCCAAGAGGCAGAGCCAGGCTGCCCGGCGTCCTTTCCAGCCCGCGGTGGAGCGCGCGTGCAGATAGGCCGCGTAGGCAACCCACGTAATGAAAGCCCAAGTCTCTTTCGGGTCCCAACCCCAGTAGCGTCCCCACGCAGATTCTGCCCAGATAGCGCCCGCGATGACGGCGAAGGTCCAGAGCGGAAAGACGAATGCCACCAACCGGTAGCAGAGTCGATCAAGGGCCTCGAGGGAGGGAATCTTGAGAGCCCATGACGGACGTGGACCACGAGACTCCACGCGATCGAGATAGAGATAGGCGCCAGCTACCGCATTTGCAAGCAAGAAGACGCCGCCCGAAATGACCGCAGCTGAAACGTGTATCACTAACCACGTTGATTTCAACGCCGGTACAAGCGGCGCGGTGGGGACATAGAGCAGAGTGATTGCAGTTCCCAACGTCATTAAAACCGCGAAGGTGACTACCAATGTGAGCCAACGAAGTGAATGGCGCCGAAGTAAGAGTAGGAACATTCCAGTGACCGCGACTGAACCAGTCGTAGAGAACTCGTACATATTTCCCCAAGGGACGCGATGGGCAGAAATCCCACGTGCGATGACGCCAGCAAAATGAAGGGCAAATGCAAGAGATGTAAGTGCGATGGCAATCCGGCCCCAGCGCTCGCTCTTTCTGTCGTCAGCAAGCGGGGCACTTTCTCCGGAGGTAGTGACGAGAACTTTTGCACCCTTCACGTTCATTGCCACTTCAAGAGCGGCCGAGAGCATCGCGAGGGTGTACACAGCCATCGCTGAATAAACCAAGTAATTACTTGAGTAGGCCCAACTTGTACTTGTCACCGAACTTCTCCCTCAGCGGTAAGCGCATTCCAGAAATCGTTCATCTCTTCTTCAAATCCCTCGTACTCCTGGCGGGTTAAACCAGCAATAGAAAGAACCGTAGCGCCATCTTCGTCCCGGCGCGCACGCACCCACAAGCGGCGACGCTTCACAAAGAGAGTTGCCAGGAGCCCCAAAATCGCAAGCACGCTGCCGGCAAGCGCTACTTCCTTGCCAGGATCGCGTACTACCTGAAGATTCACCCACCGCACCCATCCCTGGAAAGTGATGGAGCCCACGCCCTCGGGAAGCGTCCAACTTTCGCCAACTGAGAGTTGCTTGAGACCAATCCGAGTCATCTTGGTGGTGTCGAGTCGATAGACCGATTGTGGGATGCCCTTATCTAGCCCAAGATCACCCGTCCATGCCGAAAGCAGCAATCGAGGTTCGACCGCGTCGGGAAATGTCGAGAAACCGCCACGAATTTTGTCCATCGTGGCCGTCGGAAGAAATGTTCCGACAAAACCCAATTGGGTAGGGGCTGCGTCTGGAAGTTTGATAGCTCCGGTAGAAGTGAGGTTGGCATCTTGTGGAAGAAATACCACAGGTCCATCCATCACTACATTCCCGGCGCCATCTTTCACGGTTACTACCGGTGAATATCCGTTAGCTTGCAAATAAATATTTGTGGAGCCGAAACTTAATGGGTGATTGACTTGAATGAGCTCACTCCGAGGCTCTCCGCCCGAATCGCGAGCAGTCACGTAGAGTTTGTAGTCAATTGGCGCACCAGTTGCTAAATCATATGTAGGTACGAACCGATCTATCTTCAGAGTAAACGGTGCCAGCTTTCGCAGGTCAAATTTACTTCCATTGGTGAGGTTGTCATAAGAAGTAGCACTATTCGTGAAAGTGTCACCCTCAACAACTATCGCCTCGCCTTTTGCCCCATATCCAGCCGCCACCCCCATCGCCACCAAGAAGAGGATAAGTGAAAGATGAAAAAGTACGTTCCCGCTCTCGCGTAAATAGCCCTTCTCAGCCGCAACGGAATCACTTTCTCGTTCCCAGCGAAAGTGATGCTTCTTAAACCATTCTTGCGCACGATCAAGGACTTCATCCGGTTGCGCCGGGCTTTGAGCACTCCTTGGGAATGTAAGGCGATCAAGATTTTGCGGAGTCTTCGGCGGCCTTGCAGATAAGGCTCGAATGTGGATAAGCATGCGCGGAATGACGCATCCGATCAGAGAAATGAAGAGCAGGATATAGATGGCGCTAAACCATGGTGATCCGTATACGTTGAAGAGACTCAATCTTTCGAGCCATTTTGCTGCGTCCGCATGTGTAAGCACATATTCGTTGACTGCGATTGGGTTTTGATTTCGCTGTGGTAGCAGGGAGCCAGGGATCGAAGCTACAGCTAACAACATAAGGAGGATGAGTGCAGTCTTCATACTTGTAAGTTGGCGCCAGAACCACCTCAATCCGCCGACACCACTCAAATCAGCTGGAGTAATTTCACTCATCAAAGCACCGCATCGAATCCGCTAAAGGAATTGCGTAGGAAGATGGTGAAGGTATCCCAGAGGCCTGTGACCTCAAGTACTCCGATGAGAATCAAAATAATGCCACCGAAGATAGAGATGAGCCGAGCATGTTTACGAAAGAAAGCTAACCGCACCATCGCGCTTTGGAAGAGCACGCCTACGAGAATAAATGGAATTCCAATTCCAAGTGAAAAAAATCCAGCAAGTATCGCTCCCCGAAGTGCACTTGCCTGCGTGGTAGCCATGCCCAGGATTGTCGAGATCACCGGACCAAGGCAGGGAGTCCAACCAAGTCCGAAGAGCACACCTAGCAACGGGGCACCCCAGAGTCCACCATCAGTCCGCATCTTTGGACGCCATTGCCGACTCTGCTTGAAGACCCCTGCGAAGAGTAGCCCCATGAGAATTGTGACAATGCCAAGTATCTTCGTGATCAGACTCTGGTGCTTAGCCAGTAGCAAGCCAAGACCACCGAAGAGCGAACCGTAACTGACGAATACCAAAGTGAATCCCATAACAAAGAAGAGTGAGCCAAGGAAAACTCGCAAGCGCGCACGCTTAGAAGTGGCGCTCACCGCACTTAAGCCAGCAGCGAAGGAGAGGTATCCAGGGACTAGTGGTAACACGCAAGGCGAGAGAAAGGAAACGAGACCAACTAGTAAGGCAATTGGTATGGCAAGAAAAAGTGATCCATCAATCACGGTGTTGGAAAAATTTGTGATCATTCCGCCAAGACCTTATTAAGTAATTCTTGTAGTCCAGCCACAGTTACCTCGCCAGATATACGGGCAGCAATTCGGCTCTGGGAATCAAGGATCACAGTAGAAGGAATTGCATTTGGGGGAAGTGTTTTTCCAAACTTCAAAATCAGATCGTCATCATGAATCGTTGGATAAGTAATCTTGAACCGACGGAGAAATGCACGAGCGGCATCGTCGTCATCGCGCGTGAGTAATCCGAGGAAATGAACGTTTGGATACTGCACCGAAATTGCTTGAAGAGTGGGCGCTTCTGCTCGACATGGTCCGCACCAAGAGGCCCACACGTTAAGCACGCTCACTCCTCTGAGTTGAGCAACTGTTGCACCATCTAATCCGGTGCCAGAAATCTCAGGCGCCCGTACCCGATCATGAGGATCGATGAAAGTGATCGCACCATTTCCGGCAACATACGAAGAACCGTTACCCGGAGCTGAAGTCCCTGCACCACAACCTACGAGCAGAGTTGAGAGCAATACAAACGGGAGAAGCCGTTTCATCATGGTAAGAGATCTCGTGCGGGTTCGCTATATCGCAAATCTGTCACGTTTCCTTCGTTATCAAAAACAATTGAAGTAACGGAAGCAAGCGAGCACTCTCGTTTCCGAGGGTCGTGAAAGAATGGTCGACCCTCAATCGATGAGCGAAGAATCCAAATCGGTAGTTGGTGCGAGACACAGAGCGCTTCATGCCCATCAGCGGCTATGCGTGCGGCTTGAGCCGCAGCCATCATGCGCGCCACCACTTCTTTGTATGGCTCACCCCACGAGGGTTTCCAGGGGTTCCACAAGTGGCGCCAAGCGCTCGGTCTGCGAAGGACACCATCTCCCACAGAGAAGCGTTCGCCCTCAAAAATATTCAAGGATTCAATAAGTCGATCGTCGGTAGTAATGCTGATGCCTTTGCGAAGAGCGAGTGGTGCCGCAGTTTGTTGCGCTCGCTCTAAGGACGAGGCGTGCACCGAGGTAATGTCTTTTTCAATGCTCCACTCGCCAATGCGCTCAGCCATCGCTAATCCGCGGTCTGAAAGTCGAAACCCGGGCAGGCGCCCGTAGAGCACCTTGGTCGGGTTGAAGACCTCGCCGTGTCGAAGGAAATGCACGATAGTCACAGGTTAAGAGTAGTTGAATTTGTAAGCCCCTTCAGAAGTATTCCTTTAGGCTGTCCAAGTGACCCTTCCTGAGAGCCCACCGAGCCCAGGACCTGCCTCGGGGCGAATCGCCTTCTTCGATGTCGACAACACCATGCTCCGTGGCTCAACGCTCTTTTTGATGGCGCGCGGCCTCTACAAACGTGGTTTTTTTGCACCCCGGGAACTCACTCAATATGCCTTAGCTCAGCTCCGATTTCGAATCAGTGGCAAGGAGCGCAAAGGCGAAATGGTGCACATCCGGGAGAGTGCACTTGCCTTCATCAAAGGTCAACGTGTCTCACAGCTCGGCGAAATTGCTGAAGAAATCTACGAAGAACGGATCAAGGAAGCTATTTGGAATGGAACTCTTGATCTAGCGCGGGCTCATCTCGCAGCGGGTGATGAGGTTTGGTTGGTGACTGCCACTCCGATCGAAGTGGCGAACGTGATGGTGGAGCGCCTCGGGCTGAGCGGGGCGCTTGGAACAGTGGCTGAATCCAAGGATGGTATTTACACCGGCTTTCTTGTCGGCGAGCTTTTACATGGAGGAGCCAAAGCAGCGGCAGTGGCAAAGTTGGCCGAGGGTTGCCAAGTTGATTTGGCTAATTGTGTCGCATACTCAGATAGCGCAAACGACCTGCCGATGCTCAACGCAGTAGGTGAGCCACACGTGATTAACCCAGACTCAAAGTTGCGCCGCCACGCAAAGCGAGCCGATTGGCCAATTCACGATTTCCGCCATGCACGTCGGATCGTGCGAATATTGGCACCCTGGCTAGCAATCGTGGGAATTATCGTCGCGGCCCGCGGCTAGCCCTGAGTTTTAACCCCTCTCACTTTGCCGGTATCGTTAGACGGTTATGTCAAAGCCTGCACACCGCTCCTTCGCCGACGACCTCCGTGGTCGCGATGATGCCGCGTTGGCCGCCCTGTTAGCTGCTCGCCCAGACCTGCTCTCACCAGTACCACCAGACATCAGCGCCTTGGCCGCGCGCGCAAATTCCACCCCGAGCATTTCTCGCGCTTTAGATTCGCTCAATCAATGGGAATTAGAAGTACTAGAACTCATGGCTTGTCTAGAAGAGCCAGTTTCCCTCGAAGATGTCGAAATTCATACAGGCATTCCATCATCGAGTGTGGTCTCCCATCTCTATCGACTCTGTCTGATTTATAGAGACGAAGGTACCTACCGAATTCCTCGTGGTGTGCGAGATACTTTTGGTCCGGAGTTATGTGGCCTTGGGCAGCGACTTGGAAGTCGCATCGAGAAAATTGATTTGAAGAAAGCGCCTGAAGCATCACAAGAATTGTTAAAAAAACTCACATGGGGGCCATCACGCGGCAGCGTTAAGGATGTCAAAAATCCTGGACCTGGATTGCAATGGTTGTTAGATCAAGCAATTCTCGTGATCGCCGACTCGCATCACGTCATGCTTCCTGCGGAGCATGCAATTGCGTTACGTGGGGATAAAGTCCATCACGAGTATCACTCAGTTAAACCTTTACTCATTGGCGAAAGCGTGAAAGATGCGGATCGCGCTGGTGCGCATGAAGCCGCTGCCTTCTTAATGTGGGTTGAGGATCTATTAGAAGCCTGGTCGCGCGAACCTGGCAGCGCTTTACGCAGCGGCGGGATGAGTATTCGCGAACTTAAACGCGTGGCCCAACTCTTGGGAGTGACCGAAGCATGCGCGGCATTTGTGGCCGAGAGCGCATTCGCCATCGGACTCATCTCTATCGATCTTGATGACCGCATCATGCCAACGAGTGCATACGATCTTTGGCTCGCGCGAACTCCAGTAGAAAGATGGAGAGAGATTGCTGCCCACTGGCTCATCACTTCTCGAGCCGCGGGACTCTGCGCTCCAAAGGAAGGTAAAGGCGTCGCTCCCCTAGGGCCCGAGTTAGACCGTGCCGCCGCACCTGGACTGCGCGCGCTTACTCTCGAATTACTCGCGACACATACTGATCTTGCACCCACCCTCGATTCACTCATCGAATTAGTAGCGTGGAACCGTCCGCGGAGAGCAAAACATTTGCAAGCTGAATTTGTGGAGTGGACAGTACGCGAGGCCCATTGGCTTGGGATTACCGGCCGTGGAGCCTTCACTTCATTTGCCAGGCAATTGATTGCAGACGAAGAACCCACTCTGCTTGCGAGTCAACTCCCACCATTGATCGATCATGTTCTTCTACAAGGAGATCACACCGCTATTGCACCTGGACCTCTCTACCCAGAAATCTTTCGCGAAATATCCTTTATGGCAGAGGTTGAGAGTAGGGGTACGGCGACCGTCTTTAGGTTCTCCGAAAAATCATTGCGCCATGCACTCGACGTCGGCTACGACGCGGAAAAAATCGAGGCCTTCATAAAAAGAGTTTCCAAAACAGAGGTGCCCCAGTCGCTCACATATCAAATTCATGACATTGCCAAGAGGTATGGACGCCTCCGGGTAGGATCTGTGCACTCTTACTTACGGTGCGATGATGAAGCAATACTTGCCGAAGCGATGCAAGATAAGCGCCTCGTTGCACTTGAGCTTCGTCGCCTTGCACCAACAGTGATCATTTCCCCAGCCCCGCTTGAAGAAGTATTGGAGACGCTTCGCTCACATGGATATGCACCCGCAGCTGAAGGTAGAGACGGAATGACAACCCTTACATCACCATCAGTTAAGAGGTCCAAATCCAGACCACGACCGCCCCGTCTCATTGGCGACTATTCGCTACCTACACCCGAGTTACTCACCGCAGCATTGCGTGCCCTACGTACGGGTGAACACGTTTCAACACAACAACGCACTCTTCCTCAACTTGCAAAGACTCCGAGAACCACCGCAAGTGAAACTTTACGTTTTCTCCAAGAAATGAGTGGATCCGGCGGATCGCTGTGGATCGGTTACGCAGATACCGACGGTGGCCTGACACACAGAATCATCGAACCTATGGCAATCGCTGCTGGTTATGTCACCGGCTTTGATCAGCTCTCAGGTGAAATTAAGCGCTTCGCTATCTCTCGCATTTCTGGCGTCGCAGCTATCGATCAGTAACTAATATCGCTGAAGCTATAAGTGAAGCAACTAATGCGTGCTTGAATTTAACCCTTCACCACAAATTTATCCTCGGGCAGGATTTCTGGAATTCCAGAGGTCACGGTGAAGAGATCAAAAGAAGTTAATCCCGGATCACCCTGCTTATCAAAATCTACCTCCGACCAAGCACCCACATACGTTGCCGGTTTCCCAGCAGCAATCGCCTTCACCGCTGCGTCAAGTTTCTGCCAAGAATACTTGGTTCCTTTAGGACCAGAGACTTTGCGAAGCGCAATAATCAAATTCTTGGTATCTACACTCTTTGCGGAAACGCTGGCCAAGCAGGCCAGAACAGCAGCGTCGTATGCAAGCGGCTCATACCCCGTGAACGTTAAGTCGGGGAATTTTGATTCAAAAAGAGTTTGGAATGAATCAAGATTTTCCTCAGCAAAAGTTGATGTTACTCCCCGCATACCTTCCAGATACTTGGCACCGATGGAGGCAATGAGTGCCTTCGAATTTAAAATATCTGTCGTGAATGTGCTCGCAGGGTCCCATTTTCCGGTGCTCGACAATGCGCGAACTAAGTCACTCATCGTGCTTTGATTGTCGATCAATAGCCAACCGTCTGGAGCACCATCGACTAGTTGCTCTGCTTGAGGTTTTAATGATGTTACATCGGAATTCCAACTTACTTCGGCGCCTATTTTTCCACCATTTGCGATCCAGGCTTTCTTAAAATCTGCCACTAGAGCGTTATCGAAATCAGTTTCAAAACTTCCAATACTGATTGTTGCGTCTTCACCCAAGTTCAAAGCCATCGCTGCAACCAAAGCTTTGGCTTGCTTAAGATCTGAGGGGAAAGTTCTAAACACAGTGTCTTTGTCGGCTAAACCTGTAATGTTTTTGCTCGACGATAGCGGACTAATCAAAATGACGTTGCTTGGAATTGTGACGGCTTTCGAGATAGCCAAAGTTACCGAGGATGCCATCGATCCAATGACGATGTTTGCCTTCTTCTTTTTTACGAGGTTAGTTGCTGCAGCTACCCCTCCCGCTGCGCTCGTTTTATCATCTTCGCTTCCGGCTAACGTGCAAGATCCAGTTAACTTATTCTTCTTTATTGCAGCATTGACTTGAGAAATTCCTAATGCTGACGCGCTTGCAAGTGAAGGGCCGTATGCCTCAAGTTCGCCAGTGAGCGGAAATATAGTGCCCACCTTGAGCGCAGCAGCAGCGGTTTTAGCCTCTGCAGGAATAATCGGGAGTATTAATCCAGTTGCAGACAAAAGTGCTACAGCAACCCTGAACTTAAGAATGGATTTCATAGTCCGCCTCCCGGGAAACCTACTTTGACTAGAGGAGTGTACCTCAAGGGAAAACCCCTCTATATGAAGCTCTTCGACGGTGAGGTACGAGTTCTATATCGTTCGCTTGCTCACGGTCACGCTCTCTAGAAACTTGTGATCGATTTCCACACCAATCCCAGGGCCACTTGGCACGCGAATGCGACCATCCACCATCACGAACGGTGTAGTGATGTCTCTCAAGTAGTAACGATTAGACGCAGAAGTATCGCCTGGCAATGTAAAGCCAGGAAGTGCCGCAAGTGCGAGATTTGCGGCTCGACCAATTCCAGTTTCGAGCATGCCGCCACACCACACTGGGATTCCTTCTTCTACACAGAAGTCATGAATCTTGATCGATTCAAAGTATCCACCCACACGACCAGGTTTGATGTTGATAACCGTTGTTGCCTCCATCGCGACTGCATCACGCGCTGATTGCAACGAGGTAATTGACTCATCCAGGCAGACGGGAGTCTGAATGGCGCGTGAAAGTAATGCATGACCGAGAATGTCATGCTCATCGAGAGGCTGTTCGATCAGAAGCAAGTTGAATTTATCGAGTCCAGCGAGATGAGCGGTATCGTCGCGCGAGTAAGCCTGGTTTGCGTCGACTTGCAGGAGAATCTTTGGCCACGTTTCGCGAACGGTGCGAACCGGCTCAAGATCCCAGCCTGGTTCAATCTTAAGTTTGATTCGACGATAACCCTGATCAACGTAATCCCCTACCTCTTCAAGCAGGGCGTCGATACTGCTTGCAATCCCTACAGAAACGCCGCAATCAACTTCCTCTTTAGTTGCGCCAAAGAATGAGGCAAAGGAACGACCTTCATGCTTTAACTCCGCATCAAGGAGGGCGGTTTCAATTGCCGCTTTAGCCATGTGATGTCCTAAGAATGGCTTTAGAATTTCGGCAACTTCTTCAGCTCGAAAATCTCCGACTTTTCGTAATGCTGGAATTAGAAAACGTTCAAGCATATCTGCGCAGCCATGTGTGTACTCAGGCGAGTAAAGCGGTTCTGACATCGCGACGCACTCTGCCCAACCATCACCGACATCTGTGGTGACTTTGAGAACCAGTAGATCTCGAGCTGTCTGTGTACCAAAGGATGTACGGAAAGGACGCACCAAGGGCACACCTACATGGCGAATCTCAATTTCATGAATGCGCATTATTTTCCTCCAGTACGTAGCAGTGATCTTGGGTAAATCCCGTGATCTTCCAGCCTGATGCCATGCGTGACTCCAGCGCACCACGAACGTGCTGACGCCACTTCCGAGCGAGTTCCATATTCTGCGAGCGTAACTGAGTGATGTTTCCAGGAAGGGCAACGCGTACTTCTTTAGCCTCCGAATTGACCTCTTGCACCACAGGCTCTCCATTGATTTCAGCGAGTAGCAGTGGGGCATTTGATTGTGCGTATTTCGCGCCAGCGAGTGCACTCTTTGTTCGTACTGAATTTAAGTGCCAGTAGGCCATCACCCGATCACTGGCATCACCAGCGTTTACTGCATCTGGCATCTGTCCATAAAAATCCGGATAGTAATAGGGTATTTCGACGCCGAGTTTGGTGAGATTGAGATTTGCGTTGCGAGAAACCAATGGGTCAAAGGTCCACGTAATTAAATCGTACCCATGTGCCATCGCCCAATCCCGTTGATGAATCTTGAGCGCGTACCCGATATTACGATTGCGGTAGGCATCGATTACGCCTGCCATGTGCGAGTGCAAATGCAAATGGTCGTCGCTACCTTTCGAAGGAAAAGCAAATGCCGCTCCTACGCAATCATCACCAATAAACGCTCCAGAGAGGTAGGCCCCGCTATGCACCATGGCTTGCAAGAGGTTAGGAGTTATTTGGGTGCCCTCATCCCCAGGCCAGACCAGATCGAAGATTTCGCGAGCCAGGCGTTGGCGCGGCAACTCCGAGAGGATCTCAACTCTGACTTCGCCCATGCCCCTACTTAACCACTTCAAGTGGCAAGATAACCATATGGACCTCGTTCGCCGCCTCGTGGAGATCTCCTCCCCCACAGAAGATCTCAATGCCTGCCGAAGAGTGATCGATGAGGCAAATGCCATCCTCACTGAACTTCTGGGTTCACCAGGTGAAATAAGGGATGTTCTCGGACGTCCCACTTTGCGATGGGGAAGTGCCACGCCGCGCGTTCTACTACTCACCCACTTAGACACTGTCTGGCCACACGGCTCCTTCGAACCACTCTGGCAGGTAAGTGGCGATGTTATTCGTGGTCCAGGAGTCTTCGACATGAAAGCTGGCTTCGTACAAGCCGCCTATGCACTTCAATCTCTTGCCAATCGTGATGGTGTCACCATTCTGGCGACAACTGACGAGGAGACCGGCAGCGATTGTTCGAGAGCGCTTATCGAAGAGATAGCAGCCAGCGCAGATGCCGTTCTAGTTTTTGAAGCATCCCTTGATGGAAAATTAAAGACCGCACGCAAAGGCACCTCGATGTATCGGGTTATTGTGGAGGGAAGAGCAGCGCATGCCGGCCTTGAACCAGAGAAGGGAATAAACGCCACCTTAGAAATTGCCACGCTCTACCCGGCAATTCTTGCTG
>WLIL01000035.1 GCA_009702245.1 Actinomycetota bacterium | reverse complement strand
GACGACCGTATGCCGAAGAAGATTCGCGTTGCTCAAAGCGAAAAGATTCCATACATGATGATCGCCGGTGGCGAAGACGTGGAAGCCGGTGCAGTCTCCTTCCGCTTCCGAGATGGTACGCAACGCAATTCGATTCCAATCGATCAGGCTATCGAAGAGATTGTGGCCAGCATCAAGGGACGCGTTCAGGTCTAATGGTGGCCGACGGTCTTGCGGGAGCTCCAGATGGGTGGCAACGCCTTTGGGCGCCTCATCGCATGGCCTACCTGAAAGGTGAAAACCGCCCTGACGTCACTGGTGGCGAGAGTGGATGTCCTTTCTGCCGCGTTCCCACTCTCTCTGATGACGAGGGCTTGGTCGTCGCTCGCGGAGCGCATGTCTACGCCGTCATGAACCTCTATCCGTACAACGCCGGTCATATGTTGATCTGCACGTACCGCCATGTTGCGGAATACACAGATATCACAGACTCCGAGCGCGACGAGATGGCTCAATTTACGCAGTATGCAATGGTTGCTCTTCGAGAGGCAGCAGGAGCTCAAGGTTTTAATCTTGGTATGAATCAAGGTGCTCTTTCAGGAGCCGGTGTCGCGCCGCATATTCACCAACACATCGTTCCAAGGTGGTCTGGAGATGCAAATTTCATGCCCATTATTGGCCAAACCAAGGTTTTGCCAGCACTCTTACGAGATACGCGGATCCTGATCGCACAAGCGTGGCCGACTAGCTAGCGTTTATCTTCACAACCGCGTTGTAATCACAGGCACTTTGTATCAGAGTAAGAAAAGTCTTCGCGGCTAACCGTGAAATCTCAATTTCTCGCAGAGAGACTCCCTGTCGATCGGTTGAAGTCCGAGACGTCACTCGAGCTCGAGAAATTTCACGATCTACCTCGTCGGCATATTCGTCAGGAAAATGAATTGATAACGAAATGTCACCGTCCACGTTTCCTTCAAGAAGACGATGAGGTAAATAGCGGTCAAGGAAACCTTCGATATTGCTCTCCTCCGTCGAATGCACAGCCTCAAACCCTGGGTCAAAAAGTACTTCGCTGAGAAGAGCATGCATCTCTTGCCTGCCAAGCGATCCACTTTCGGCGCTAGTCAGTACCGGAATGAACGCCGCTGTGGAGACGGCATTGATGAGAGCGCCACGTAAGACCGATGCACTTGGGGTGATTCCTTGCATGAGCTGATTTGAGATGGACTCATTTGCTATTGAAGTGGCAATTTCCTGAAGCAGTTCCTCTCGGGCGTCCATCACGAGTTCTACTACTTCAGGTTCAGCGTCCGTGAGTGCTTCACCTTGAGAGACTTGGAGAGAGAAAAGGTCAATAAGTGCCGCAGGTGAGCCGTCTTCTTCATGCAATACGAGGGCTGTCGGCAAAATTCCTTCGTCTAAAACTCGTGCGATAAGTGCACAACTCTCATCAAAGTCAGCCTCGGGGTTATCCAGGTCAGTGACGACAACCGCTCGCGGTACGTGCAATTCTTCCAAAGCTTTCCAATATTTGATAAAGGCAACGTCGAAACCTGCTGTCGCGCTCATGCAGAAGAGGGCGAAATGTGTGCGATGGATATCCCGAAAATCGTTTTCTTCATTCAAACCATCTAAGAAGGACGCGCGCCAGCTGCCAGGAATAGCGTGAGCGATGGTGCTATCAGCACTTCTCCCGATCACCACTATCTGAGTCATGGCGCCTATTCTATGTGCGAAATTAGAGGCGACGTAGGAGTTCTTCCTTCTTTCGGTCATAGTCCTCTTGCGTAATAAGTCCCTCCCGAAGTAACCCGGCGAGTGATTCGAGGTCGCCCCTCAAGGATCGAACTTCGCCGTGGATCATTGGTACGGGTGCAGGAAAATGGGACGCTGCGACATGAGACCCACTCTTAGGCTTTTGCGTGAGACCCAGAATGAAGGCGACCAGGAAGGGAGCATTAACTATCAAAGTGATGATGATGTAGGGCATGATCTCGCGCAGGTCCAAGGACATCCAGGACTGAACGTTAAAGAGCCCACGAGAGATACTCGCAAGAAAATTGAAACCAATCACGAAGTTGAGGACGATTCCTACGAGGAAACTTCCAAAATATGTCAACGCGAGTGTGAGTTTCTTCTTGCCGCTAAATCCCATGATCAACGCAATAAGGATGACGGCTATGCGCACGATCTGGAGTAGCTCTGAGGCCCAAAGGGATGCGCCATACTCGTTCATGTAAATCAAAATGCCGAAGAGCAGATTCAAACCTAGGCCGACGGAGAGAAGTACGCGCTGGGCGACAGTGGGTTTCATGAGCATCATTTTAGGTCGCCCACGCGTAAACCTGGGCATTTCACGCACCTAGATCTCCCAATTTTTGGGCATACGATAGAGCCACTATGTTGAATGGATTGATCCGAGGACCGATCACGAAGATCCTCACGCCGCCGGCTCGAGGTTTGCTTCGCCTTGGCGTGACCCCAAATATGGTGACTGCCACAGGCGCCTTTGGCGCGGCAGCCTCTGCGCTTATTCTCTTTCCTACGGGACATCTTTTCGGTGGCACGTTGACTATTTCGGCATTCATTTTGAGTGATCTCGTTGATGGCACGATGGCCCGCATTTCTGGAAAGAGTTCGCGCTGGGGGGCTCTCCTAGATTCCACCCTCGACCGCGTGGGAGATGCGGCCATCTTTGGTGGACTCTTGCTCTATTACGCGCATCACGATCAACTTCTTGCTGTGTTGGCGGGCGTCTGTTTGGTTTCTGGTGGATTAGTTCCCTATGTAAAGGCTAAGGCAGAATCTCTTGGCATCGCCTGTGACGGCGGAATCGCCGAGCGTGCAGAGCGGATCACAACCATCTTGGTCACTACGGGTCTTGCGGGTCTAGGCCTGCCATATGTCGGTGCAATCGGTCTCTGGCTTATTGCTGTCGCATCAATCGTTACTTTTGGACAACGCATGGCACAAGTGTGGCGCAACGATGTTTGATGAGTTCGCCGGAGTCGCCTACTCAGCCGGATGGAGTGCTACGCGTTTCCTCCCAGAATTTTTGGCATACCGGTCTTTCTCTTTGCTTGCAGATCAGAGTTGGTTTGCTCAGGGCAAAGCCATTACACAATATGAACGAAATTTGGCGCGGGTTTGTCCTGGGCTCACCAGGGTAGAAATGCGTGAGCTCTCGCGCAAGGGCATGCGCTCGTACATGCGCTATTGGTGTGACACATTTCGATTGCAAGATTGGAGCCGGACCAGAATCGTAGACACGGTTCTTATAGAAGGAGAAGAGAATTTACGTGCGGCTCTCAGCGATGGCGGCGCCATTGCCGCCCTTCCGCATTCCGGCAATTGGGATCATGCGGGAGCATGTATAGCGTTGAAGGGCATTCGTGTTGCAACGGTAGCGGAACGGCTCAAGCCGGAGAGCCTCTTTCAACAATTTCTGGAGTATCGCCAGAGCCTCGGCATGGATGTCTACCCGCTTGATGCAACGGTCATGCTCCCACTGATGCGCAAGATCAAAGAGGGATCACTTATCGCACTCGTTGCAGATCGCGATCTTTCACATCAAGGCATCCCTGTGACATTTTTTGGCGAGCAAACCACGATGCCGCCCGGCCCCGCCGCGCTCTCTTTTCAAAGTGGTAGACCAATTTTGCCGACCGTAGTCACCTACACAAAAGATGGCATTATTCTTCGTTTTGGATCTCCGATCAATCCAGATCGGAAGGCGGACAAGTCAGCAGAGATTCAACGCATGACGCAAGAGTGCGCCAATCATTTTGCAGTAGAGATCGCCAAGGCACCGTGGGATTGGCATATGTTCCAACCGCTATGGAGCGCTGACCGATGAAGAAGCTGCGCATTGGGCTGGTCTCGCCCTACGACTGGAGCGTTCCGGGTGGTGTGCAATTTCATATTCGCGATCTTGCCCTACGTCTCATAGAGGAGGGTCATTTCGTTTCGGTGTTAACCCCTGACACGGGAGATGAGGAGCGCCCCGATTTCATCGTGGGAGCGGGACGTTCGATTCCGGTTCCTTACAACGGAGCAGTCGCACGGTTGGCATTTGGGCCTCTAGCGAATGGCCGAGTACGGAAGTGGATATCGGAAGGCGACTTTGATCTGTTGCACCTACATGAGCCGGCTATTCCTTCACTTTCATTACTGGCTTGCTGGGCCGCTAGTGGTCCAATGGTGGGAACTTTTCATGCAGCCTATCCGCAGAGTTGGGCCATGAGTGTGGCAGCTCCTATTCTCGAACCTGCGATGGATAAGTTGAGTGCACGGATTGCAGTCAGTTCAGCCGCGCACTCGACCTTGGTGGAACATCTCGGAGGGGATGCGGTGGTGATTCCAAACGGAGTTGACACAGCACCATTTGCGATGGCCACGGTGAATCTAGATTGGAACCATCGCACTATCGGTTTTTTAGGACGATTCGAGGATGCTCGTAAGGGATTTGATCTCTTGGTGCAAGCATTTGCTCTCTTGCGTGAAAAAGGAGAACTCTCCGACGTGCGAGTTCTCATCGCCGGACGCGGGGATTCACTCGACGTGATGGAGAAGATCACAAAAACGTATGGAGATGAGATTGCACAACATTTCCATTTTCTTGGAGAGATATCCGATTCGCAAAAGGCAAATTTTCTTAAGTCGGTCTCACTCTATGTGGCTCCGAATACCGGGGGAGAATCCTTTGGCATTATTATTGCAGAAGCGATGGCAAGTGGCGCGGCAATTTTGGCTAGCGATCTCCTGCCGTTCGTGGATGTACTTGATGGTGCTGCCGAATATTTTGAGAGCGAAAATGTTCTCGAACTTTCTGCAAAAATCCTCAAAATGATGAGTGATGATGATTTGCGTGCGCAGTACAGGCTCCTTGGTTCGGCACGTTCTCCCATGTTCGATTGGGACGAGATTGTTCCCAAAATCTTGGCAATTTACGAGATGATTACCACAGGCGGGCAAAGAGTAAGTGAGTCTGCATCGCGCAGGAGGAGGGGCGAATGAATATTGGCGTAGTGAGCCTCTTCTTTGTGTTGGCGCTCTTGGGGTGGTACCTCTCCTTCACGGCCGCGCGCTTGGATCGCCTGCATCATCGAGTAGAGACCTCTTGGGCCACTCTTGATGCGGCGCTGCATCGAAGAGTCGGGATTGCTCTAGAAATATCTACTTCTGGGTTTCTCGACCCAGCATCATCGCTACTGCTCGCGGGCGCTGCTCACGATGCGAGAGAGGCGACCGGCGACAAGCGCGAGCGCCTTGAACGTGAGCTGAGCGACGATCTAACTTCCATCTACTTTGAGGCCGATGACAATGTGCGCGAGATGATTCGTGGAGCACAAGAACGCTCTGCGTTAGCTCATGCTCTCCATGCTGATGCGGTACGGTCGGTGCATGCTGTTCGGGAGAAGACGCTCGTCAGGCTTTTTAGATTGGCTGGACATGCGCCTTCACCTCAATACTTCGAAGGGGAGTTTCCGCATGCTAGCGAGTAAGAAGAAGATTTCAATTCCAATCCTTATTTTTTTGCTGACTGCGTGCGGCTCGGCGAGCGATTCCTCGAGTTCGACATCAAGTGAGTTACCTGCCATACCAAAACCGCTCGTACATCCTCTGAGTGGTCGTGATGCGATTTCTTCTGCAGTTCTTGCAGTCAAGATTGATGACACTGAGCCTGCTCATCCACAAATCGGCCTAGCTTCTGCCGACGTGGTCTATGTAGAACAAGTTGAAGGTGGCCTTACTAGGCTCGCGGCTATTTTCTCTAGTGAAATTCCCCCGCAAATTGGTCCAGTTCGCAGCGCTCGCATCAGTGATATCGACATCCTGGCTCCTTATGGACGCGTGGCGTTCGCCTACTCTGGAGCACAGTCAAAATTACTTCCGGTGATCGCAAAGGCAAATGTGGTCAATCTTGGTGCCCAGCGTGAGTCTCCCAAGATCTACTATCGCGACAAGTCTCGCTACGCACCTACCAATCTCATTCTCGATCCCATCGCGTTATTGGCAAAGGCCGAAGGGGTGGTTAATGCGCAGGACGTCGGCTGGCATTTTGGACCACTGCCTGCTGGTGGGGAGACGCTCACCAGTGTCGAAATGCGTTGGCCTTCGAGCTGGTACCTAGCAACTTGGTCCGCTTCTGACAATCGGTGGTTGCTCTCCCACGACGGGGATCCAGATGTCGATTCACTTGGTGGGCAGTTGGGACCTTCTACATTGGTCGTGCAGCTGGTCAGGATTCATCCGAGTGAGTACGGCGATAAATTTGGTGGGAATACGCCTATGTCAGAAACGGTGGGCACGGGCGAAGCCTTAGTGCTCCGAGACGGGCGAGTCTTTAAGACCACTTGGAGCCGTCCGGATATGGCCTCCGGAACCACCTTTACTCTGCCTAATGGGAAGGAGATGCTCTTTGCGCCGGGTCAGGTCTGGATCTGGCTTGCTGACCGCACGAAGAGCCCCAAGATTCTCCCTGATCGCACTCCCGTAGCCACCCCAGTGGCTCCCACCACGGCTAAAACCGCCGCGCCAAGCCCCTCTCCTAGCAAGTAGAATCGATCTTATGGAGAGGAAGGCTCTCCGAACTGAGGAGTAGCGATGGCTGAGAACACGACTGGTACTGCACGCGTTAAGCGCGGCATGGCGGAAATGCTTAAGGGCGGCGTCATCATGGACGTCATTAACGTCGAGCAAGCCAAGATCGCCGAAGATGCCGGAGCAGTCGCGGTGATGGCACTTGAGCGAGTGCCCGCAGATATTCGCGCTCAAGGTGGAGTTTCTCGCGCCTCAGATCCAGACATGATCGATGCGATTATTGCCGCGGTTTCGATTCCAGTGATGGCAAAGGCTCGCATCGGTCACTTCGTCGAAGCTCAAATTCTTCAATCTCTCGGTGTTGATTACATCGATGAATCCGAAGTTCTCACTCCAGCAGATTATGAACACCACATCGATAAGTGGGGTTTCACGATTCCATTCGTGTGCGGAGCTACCAATCTTGGAGAGGCGCTTCGTCGCATCAACGAAGGTGCGGCCATGATTCGCTCCAAGGGCGAGGCTGGCACCGGTGATGTTTCTAATGCAACGACACACATGCGAAAGATTGGTGGCGAGATTCGTCGCCTCTCCTCGCTTCGTGAAGATGAGCTCTACGTCGCCGCCAAGGAATTGCAAGCCCCTTATGAATTAGTGTGTGAAATTGCTCGTACCGGTAAGTTGCCTGTCGTACTCTTCACGGCCGGTGGAATTGCCACACCAGCCGATGCCGCAATGATGATGCAACTCGGGGCGGATGGAGTTTTCGTCGGTTCTGGCATTTTCAAATCGGGTAATCCCGCCGAACGTGCAGCAGCCATGGTGAAAGCGACTACTTTCTACGACGATCCAGATGTCATCGCAAAGGTGTCTCGAGGATTGGGTGAAGCAATGGTGGGCATCAACGTCGCCGATATTCCACAACCCCACCGTCTAGCTGAGCGTGGCTGGTAACTCCTGAGCACGGTTGTTGGAGTTCTCGCACTACAGGGTGACGTTCGTGAACATCTAGTAGCTATTGATGCTGCGGGTGGCGAAGCAATTCCCGTGCGAAGAGTAGGCGAACTCACAAGCGTTGACGCTCTTATCCTCCCTGGCGGTGAGTCGACTGCGATGTGGAAATTGATGCGCGCTTTTGATCTTTTGGAGCCATTGCGTGAACGCATTAATGAAGGAATGCCGACCTACGGTTCGTGCGCTGGAATGATTCTGCTCGCAAATAAGATCCTCGATGCGGCAGTTGGTCAAGAAAATCTTGGTGGGTTAGACGTCACCGTCAGACGAAATGCATTTGGACGTCAAGTAGATTCATTTGAGATGGATCTGTCGGTGCCAACCTGGGGAAGTGATCTCATGCGGGCAGTCTTTATCCGGGCACCTTGGATAGAACAGGTGGGGGATGGCGTCGAGGTTTTGGCATCTGTTGAGAGAGAAGGACATGCTTATCCAGTCGCCGTACGTCAGGGACATCTTCTGGCCACGTCATTTCACCCCGAGGTAACAGAAGACGTTCGGGTTCATAAATATTTCTTGCAAGAGGTTTGCAGATAGCGTTTCTTAGCCTGCACCAAGGTTCGATAGTATTGCCCGAGTTGATTGAAAGGATGCACCATGTCAGGCCATTCCAAATGGGCGACGACCAAGCATAAGAAGGCCGTCATCGATGCAAGACGTGGAAAGCTCTTCGCGCGCCTTATTAAGAATATTGAAGTAGCCACTCGTACTGGTGGCGCCGACATGGCCGGCAATCCCACCCTCTTTGACGCGGTTCAAAAAGCAAAAAAGAATTCTGTACCGAGCGACAACATCGAACGCGCCCTGAAGCGCGGCAGTGGAGAAGAAGTGGGTGGCGCCGATTACAAGACCATCATGTACGAAGGTTATGGACCAGCCGGAGTCGCTCTCCTTATTGAATGTCTTACAGACAACCGCAATCGTGCGGCAACCGATGTGCGGGTTGCTGTCACCCGCAACGGAGGCAATATGGCTGACCCTGGGTCAGTGGCCTACCTTTTCAATCGCAAGGGCGTGATCATCGTTTCGAAAGGTTCGCTCTCTGAAGATGACATTCTGCTCGCTGTACTCGAGGCAGGTGCTGAGGAAGTAAACGATCTTGGAGAATCCTTTGAGGTGGTGAGCGAGGCAAGCGACATGGTCGCTGTGCGTACCGCCCTTCAGGCCGCTGGCATTGACTACGACTCGGCTGACTCCTCTTTCCTCTCGAGCATCTCGATCCCCCTCGACGAGGAGAGTGCTCCCAAGGTCTTCCAGCTGATTGAAGCCCTTGAGGAAGTCGACGACGTGCAGAACGTTTTTGCTAATTTCGATGTCTCAGATGAGGTCATGGCGGCCCTCGATCTGTAACCCTGCCTCCAGGTAGACACGCCCGCCGCTCGCAATGGGACGGGATCACCTTCCATGGCGTACTCTTATCGAACAGATGTTCGGATAGGAGGTCAATGTGCGGGTTTTGGCGCTGGATCCCGGCCTGACCAGGTGTGGAATTGCTGTGGTTGAGGGCGTACCAGGACGAGCGCCGATCTTGATTGCAGTGGATACCTTGCGCACCCCGGTGAACGCCGAATTGGCCGATCGCTTGCTAGAACTTGATACCCATTTCACGATGTGGCTAGACCGATACCAACCGGACGCGGTGGCCATTGAACGCGTCTTCTCCCAAGCGAACGTCGCTAGCGCGATGGCGACTGCACAAGCAGCCGCAGTCTTAATGGTGGCGGCCAGCCGGCGCGGCATCCCTGTGACGCAACATACGCCGAGTGAGGTGAAAGCGGCAGTTACTGGAAATGGGCGAGCGGATAAATCGCAAGTTGGCACGATGGTTGCCAGGTTGCTAGGACTTGCTTCAATCCCGTCTCCAGCAGATTCTGCCGATGCCTTGGCTCTTGGCATTTGTCATATTTGGAGATCACCGGTCCGTACAGCAGCGGTGGCTCAATGATTGCCACGCTACGCGGACGAGTCACCTCTATCAATATTGATTCCGCTGTCATTGAAATGGGTGGCTTCGGTGTATCGGTACACATCACGCCCGCAACATCAAGCTCGCTGCATGTAGGTAGCGATGTCACCTTAGCCACTTCACTCGTCGTTCGAGAAGATTCACTCACGCTTTTTGGTTTCATCAACGATGATGAAAGAAGTACCTTCGAACTTTTGCAAACTGCTACAGGTGTAGGGCCTCGGCTCGCACAGGCCATGCTCGGAGTGCACTCGCCTAATACTTTGCGAATGGCTGTAGCTACTGAAGACTTTAAGACTTTAGAAATGGTGCCTGGAATTGGTCGGAAAGGCGCGCAGCGCATCGTTTTGGAATTGAAAGATCGCATTGGCTCTCCTGATATGCATGTGACGACGCGCACCATGGGCGTGGCGACCGCGCCATGGCGCACGCAAGTGCATGCCGCCCTTCTTTCATTAGGTTTCGCGGCTCGTGAAGCCGCAGAGGCCATAGACGTAGTTGCACAAGAGGTCGCCAGTGGTGAAATTGATGAGAGTGAAACAGCGGCCTTATTGAAAAGTGCTTTAAGGAGTAGAGATCGTGGCTGAGATAAACGATCTCGCAACGGGTGCGTCAATTGAGGAACGGCATATCGAGTCTGCTTTGCGACCTCGTTCACTCGACGAATTCGTGGGTCAGCATCGCGTTCGCCAGCAACTCGATTTAGTTCTCAAAGCTGCCAAAGGAAGATCAAGCACTCCCGATCACGTGCTCTTCTCTGGTCCTCCAGGTTTAGGAAAGACCACTCTTGCCATGATCATGGCGGCCGAACTGGGCGCCCCACTTCGAATCACGAGTGGGCCCGCGATCGCCCATGCTGGAGATCTGGCCGCGCTCCTTTCCTCACTTGTCGAAGGTGAGGTGCTCTTTCTAGATGAGATACACCGGATGGCAAGACCTGCCGAAGAGATGCTCTACATGGCGATGGAAGATTTTCGTGTGGATGTAATTGTCGGCAAAGGTCCCGGGGCGACTGCTATTCCGTTGGCACTCCCACGTTTTATGTTGGTGGGCGCGACCACACGAGCCGGGTTGCTACCGGGTCCGCTTCGTGACCGCTTTGGCTTCACCGCCCACCTTGATTTCTATGAAAGTAGTGAACTCGAGCAAGTGCTCATGCGCAGCGCGTCACTCCTCGGTATTACTGCTGAACGCGATGCCCTTGCTGAGATTGCTCGTCGATCACGCGGAACCCCTCGAATCGCCAATCGACTCCTACGGCGAGTTCGTGATTACGCTCAGGTTCACGCTTTGTCAGGGCTCTCGCTTGGAGCTGCTGAGGCCGCCCTCGAGGTCTATGAAGTGGATCAACTTGGTCTTGACCGTCTCGACCTGGGGGTACTCGACGCTCTCATTCGCAAATTTGGCGGGGGACCCGTGGGACTTTCAACGCTCGCACTCTCAGTTGGCGAGGAGATGGAGACAGTCGCCAGCGTGGCCGAACCCTTCCTTCTTCGAGCTGGATTGCTCGCTCGTACCCCTCGTGGTCGGATCGCCACCGCTGCCGGATGGAGCCATCTGGGCTTGCAAGCACCGGCTGGACTAGATCAACCCGAGCTCTTCGAGGCACCCTAAGGCGTCCGACTGATCGCTGGATGATCCCTGGGTTGTCACTGGGTGGTAGATAGGTGCGTTAGCGGCCTCCCAATACCCCTAGAATTGCGAAGCCCACTGACCTACCTGGTCGAACCTTAAGTTGAGGAGATTTTCCATGGAGCAGATCCAATCATTGTTGCCACTGGTCTTGATGGCCGCTGCTTTTTGGTTCCTGATCATCCGGCCCAACCGTAAGAAGCAGGCCGCCATGGTCTCCATGATCGCCGCGCTCGGACCCGGCGCCCGCGTGATCACCTCGAGCGGAGTCAAGGGAACCATCATTTCGATGGGCGAGAGTGAAGTTGTTTTGGAGATCGCTCCGGGGGTTCACACCACGTGGACCAAGGGCGCCATCACGAAAGTTGAGAAGGCTGACTAAATGGCAACACCTACCTCATCGCGCCCCAGTAGGGCGCTCCTGATTCTTTTTGTACTGATCATTGCCTTGGGTGCAACCGCGTTTATCCAGGGTGCCAAGAGTGTGCGCCTTGGTCTCGACCTTCGTGGTGGTACGTCAGTGACTCTGGTTCCACGCGTCGCCGCTGCTGATAAGCAGAACAAACTCACCGCCGAGTCGATCGATCAAGCTGTTGGAATTATTCGGCAGCGCGTGAATTCACTTGGTGTCGCTGAATCAGAAGTGACCGCTGTGGGTAGCGGGACAAATCGTCAGATTGTCATTTCTGTTCCGGGGGATACCGGTCGGCGTATCGTTGAGTTGGTCGGGCAGACAGCAGAACTACGATTCCGCCAAGTACTCCTAGAAGGACCTCCGGGCGTGAGTGTGGTCGATACAGCCACCGCAGCTAGTGGAGATCTCACGGAAGCATTGAAGGCGCAATACGCCAGCTATGACTGTACAAGTAAAGAGAGCTTGCAAGGTGGCGGTGGAGATGATCCCAATGCTGCACTCGTTTCTTGTGATCGTGCCGGGAACGTGAAGTATTTGCTCGCGCCAGCCAAGGTCGTAGGTGCAGATGTCTCAACTGCATCAGCTGTTTTGGATCAACAAGGCGGTGGGGGTTGGATGGTCAGTCTTGATTTCAACGGGGATGGCACCACCAAATTTGGAGACTTGACCTCTCGAGTAGTGTCATTGCCTCAACCGCAGAATCAAGTGGCCATTGTTCTCGATGGACTAGTGATTTCTGCCCCTCGTATCATCTCTGCAATCACGGCAGGTAACGCACAGATAACGGGTAATTTCACACAAGCGGATTCCGCCGATCTTGCCAACGTCCTTAAGTACGGCGCTCTTCCACTCGCCTTCGATCGCGGAGAAGTTCAGCAAATTTCACCGACACTTGGTGCTGATCAACTTCATGCTGGACTTTTGGCCGGATTCCTTGGATTAATTCTCGTGATTCTTTTCTCGCTGCTTTACTATCGCGGGCTTGGTCTAGTCACGATCGGTTCGCTCGCTGTTGCTGGCGCACTTGCCATGCTGATGTTCTTGGT